>NZ_JBXASW010000024.1:2541-80065 GCF_058809745.1 Variovorax sp. MPBD4-3 | reverse complement strand
AGCCGGCCGCCACCCTCTTCGAACGGGTCGGCGATGAAGCGCTGCGCCGTCAGGCCCGCGCGGTTCAGGTAGCCGCGTGCAAGACCGGCACCACCCAGATACAGTTCGCCGGCCATGCCGGCCGGCACCAGGTTCAGCTCGCTGTCGAGGACGACCGCCGTGCGGTCGCCGACCGGTGAGCCGATCGGCATGTAGGCCGCGTCGAAGCCCTCACCCGCGTGCGCCTTGGCGATGGTCGGCGTGATCACCGTTTCCGTCGGCCCGTAGCCGTTGATGACGCGCGGCGGGCGCAGGTTCGACATCACGCGATCGAAGGCGGTACGCGAAGTCGCCTCTCCGCCCACCGTGTAGGAACGCAGCGAGGGAACATGGCCCTCCTCGCCCATGCCCTCGGCCAGTTGCTGCAGATAACTCGGCGTGAAGCAGGCGATCGTGATGCCGTGCCGGCGCATTTCCTCGTGGCTGCGCTGCACCGACCACAGCTCTTCGCTGCGCGGCATCAGCACCGAGCCGAAGGCCAGCGGCGTCCAGATGCGTTCGTGCGCACCATCGAAATTGATGGAGGCGAACTGCAGCTCCCGATCCTGCGGCGTCATGCCATAGACCTTGCCCACGGCCAGGATGTGCATGCCTAGCGGTCCGTGCGCGACGGCGACGCCCTTGGGCTGCCCGGTCGAGCCGGAGGTGTAGATGACATAGGCCAGGTGCTCGCCGTTCAGCGCGACCTCGGGGTTGTCCGTGCGTCCCGTCCCCAGCACCCCTGCATCCACCAACAGCACGGGGAGTTCGCGCATCCTGGCCGGCAGGCGATCGCGCACACGGGCTTGCGAGAGCAGCAGGCAGATGCCGCTGTCCGCTGCCATGAACTCCAAGCGTTCGGCGGGATAGCCGGGGTCGAGCGGCACATAGGCGCCGCCCGCCTTGAGCACGCCGAGCAGCGCCACGATCATCTCGATGGAGCGCTCCACCGCCAGGCCCACGCGGCTCTCCGGGCGCACGCCCAGGGCGATCAGGCGATGAGCCAGCCGGTTGGCGCGGGCGTTGAGTTCGCCATAGCTGAGCTCGACGTCGCCCATGATCAGCGCGGTGGCGTCTGGCCGCGCGTGTGCCTGCTGTTCCACCAGGCGATGGACCAGCGCGACTTCTTCTCGAGAATCACGCTCTCCCGCTCCCCAGCGCTGCAGTTGCACGCGCTCTGCTTGGTCGAGCAACTCGACCTCGCGCAGCGTCTGCCCGGGCCGGCTCACCATCTGCTGCAACATTGCAAGGTAATGCGCCGCCAGCCGCTCGATGGTCCGCGGCTCGAACACAGCCTTGGCGTATGTGACGACGAAGCTGAACCCGCCGCCGGACTCTTCCAGCGTGTCGAGCGCCAGTTCGAGCGGCGCGGCCTGCTCCTCGATTTCATACGGTTCCAGCGCGAGGCCGGGCAGTTGCGCGATCGCGTTCAGGTCCTGCTGTTGATGATTGAAGATCACCTGGAACAGCGGCGGCTGACTCAGGCTGCGCTGCGGCGCCAGGGCATCGACCAGCTGCTCGAAGGGCAGGTCCTGGTGGGCCTGCGCATCCAGGGCGGCCTGGCGCGCCTGCGCCAGCACCTGGGCCAGTGTCATGTGGCCGGCCAGCGTGCTGCGCAGCACCTGCGTGTTGACGAACATGCCCACCACGCCGGCCACCTCGGGCCGGTCCCGGTTGGCGACCGGCACGCCGAGGCGGATGTCCGTCTGGCCGCTGTAGCGATGAAGCAGGCCCTGGAAAGCGGCCATCAGCAGCATGAACGGCGTGGCCTTGTGCGCCGTGGCGCTGCGTCGCAGTTCGCGGGCCAGCGCCGGCGGCAATGCGGCACGGTGGCGCGCCACCCGGTAGGGCCCTTGCGCGGGGCGCGGATGGTCGCCAGGCAATTGCAGCAAGGGCTGCTCGGTGCCGAGCTGCGCTTTCCAGTAGCCGAGCTGTCTGTCGCGTTCGCCGGCATCGAGCCAGTTGCGCTGCCATGCGGCGTAGTCGGCATAGCGCAGCGTCGGCTCGGCGAGCGCTGGCGCCTGTCCCGCCGCATGCGCCTGGTAGAGCCGGCCGAACTCGTCGATGAGGATCTGCATCGACCATCCGTCGGCCACGATGTGATGCATCACCAGCACGAGGATCTGCTCTTGCTCGTCCAGCCGGATCAGGCCGACGCGGAGCAACGGACCCGTACCCAGGTCGAAGGCCTCGCCGGCCATGCGGCTTGCTTCTTCCTGTGCCCGGGCTGCGCGGGCACCTGCAGGCAGGGGCCTCAGATCGACCTGCCGCAGGTCGGGCATCGCCTCGGCGCGAACGACCTGTTCGGCCACGCCATCGGCGTCGGCCCTGAAGTTGGTTCGCAGGGATTCGTGCCGGGCCACCAATGCGGCCAGGCTGGCTTCGAGCGCATGTTGGTCCAGATGGCCCTTCAGCGTCAGTGCGGCCGTGATGTGATGCGCCGCGCTGACGGGCTCCATCAGCCACACGAACCACTGGCGTGCCTGTGCATAGGACAGCGGCAATGCCGCTCCACTGGGCTGCGGAACGATGGGAAGCCGGCCGAAGTCGATGCCCTGCTGTCGCAACGCCGCGATGAATTCCTTCTGCTTGGCCGGCGGCAGCTCGGCAAAGCGTTGTGCGATCAATGTGCTGCGTGCGTTCACTTAGGCTCCCAGACTTTCCAACAATGCATCCATGCGATCCAGCTCCGAGCCGTCCTGCGCAGCCTGTGCACGGCCTTCGGCCGCCACCACTTGCGCGCAGGCCGCGAGGCTCGGGCATTCGAAATAGCGCTGCAGCGGCAGGTCGACGTCCAGACGCGCCTTGACCAGCTGCCGCAGCCTCAGTGCGGCCAGCGAATGGCCCCCCAGTTCGAAGAAGTTGTCGTGGCGCCCGACCTGGGGCAGGCCCAGCACCTGGGCCCACACCTGCGCGAGCGCCTGTTCCACTTCGCCCTGCGGTGCCTCGTAGTCCTGCGCCGCGGCGTACCCGGGTTCGGGCAGCGCCTTGCGGTCGACCTTGCCGTTGGCGTTCAGCGGCAGCGCATCGAGCACCACGATCGCTGCGGGCACCATGTACTCGGGCAGCACCGCGCCGAGCTGCTCGCGCAGCGCGGAAGCTTCCAGCGCCACCCGGCCCTCGTGGCCGCAGACGTAGCCGACCAGGCGCGCCCCGCTGGGGCCCTCCTGCGCCACGACCACCGCCTCGCGCACGCCGGGGCGGGCCAGCAGCTGCGCCTCGATCTCGCCGAGCTCGATGCGAAAGCCCCGCACCTTGACCTGGTGGTCCAGCCGGCCCAGGTACTCCAGCTGGCCGTCCTCGCGCCAGCGCACCAGGTCGCCCGTGCGGTACAGCCGGCCGCCACCCTCTTCGAACGGGTCGGCGATGAAGCGCTGCGCCGTCAGGCCCGCGCGGTTCAGGTAGCCGCGCGCGAGCACTTCGTCGCCGACATACAGTTCGCCGGCAACGCCCACGGTGGCTTTCCGCAGGCAGCTGTCCAGCACCAGAAGGCGCGCGCTGGAGGCCGGCCGCCCGATGGGCGGCAGCCCTTCGCCACCGGCAAGTTCGACGCCGAACTCGCTGACCACGTGGGTCTCGGTGGGGCCGTACTGGTTGAGGAGCCGGCATTGCGGCTCGCGCTGCAGCCACGCGATCAGGGCCGGCGTGAGCTTGAGCTGTTCGCCGGCCGTGATGATTTCCCGCAGCGCCGGCAGCCGCGTGTCCTGGGCCAGCGAAGACTCGGCCAGATGCTGCAGCACGGAAAAGGTCAGGAACACGCGCTCCACCGCCTGCTCTCGCATCAGCGTCTCGAGTTCGACCAGATCGAGCCGTTGCGCTTCAGCGCTCTGCACGAGGCAGCCGCCCGACGCCAGGCCGCTGATCATCTCCTGGAAGGCGACGTCGAAGCACGGCGATGCGTACAGCAGCGTGCGGCGCGCGGCCGGCGCGCTCGCCAGCTGCCATGCGATCAGTCGCGCGACTGCGCCATGCCGCATCGCGACGCCCTTGGGGCGGCCGGTGGACCCGGAGGTGTAAAGCACGTACGCCAGATGGTCGCCATGGATCGGCACCATCGGGGCGTCTTCAGCTTCGTCGCTCACATCGGCGGCGTCGAATGACAGCAGGCGCACGCCGGGCCGCGACGGCATCCTTTGCGCGAGCGCATCGCGCGTGAGCACCCAGGCCACGCCGCTGTCCTCCACCATGTAGGCGAGGCGTTCGGCCGGGAAGGCCGGGTCCAGCGGCACATAGGCCGCGCCGGCCTTCAGCACCGCCAGCAGACCCACCACGGTCTCGACGGAACGGTCGACCGCGATCGCCACGCGATCCTCGGGCCGCACGCCGAGCCGGATCAGGCGATGGGCCCAACGATTGGCGAGCCGGTCGAGCTCAGCGTGGCTGAGCTGGCGTTCGCCGACGACCAGTGCAGGCGCATCAGGTGTCGCCCGCGCCTGCCGCTCGACCAGCCGGTGCACGGGCTCGGGCGCGCTCGCCGCGAAGTCGCCTCGCTCGAAGCGCGCAAGAAGCGCCTGCTCCCGCGCATCGGCCAGCGTCAGCTGCGCAAGCGGCTTCTCGCTGTCTTCTGCCAGGGCGAGCAACAGAGCTTGCAATTGGGCCGCCAGACGCACGATGACGGCCTCGTCGCACAGTTCCTGCGCATAGAGCCACTCCAGCTCCAGCGTGTTGCCCTGGTGGATCAGCAAGCTCAACGGATAGGAGGTATCCGCCTGCGTGCGCACCGCCGAGAACACCAGGCCGCCCGGTGCCGACTCTCGCAACACCTGGTCCACCGGGTAGTTCTCGAAGACGAGCAGGCTGTCGAACAGCCCCTGGCCCGCGCCGCCGGCCCAGGCCTGGATCTCGTGCAGCGGCGTGTGCTCGTGTTCGCGCGCCGCCACCTGGCTGGCCTGCAGCGCGCGCAGCCACTCGCCCACTCGCTGCCCGGGCCGCAGCGGCACGACCACCGGCAGTGTGTTGATGAACAGCCCCAGCATCTGCTCGGCGCCGCGCAACTCGGCCGGCCGCGTGGCGGCGGTGGCGCCGAACACGACCGTGTCCTGCCCCGTGTGTCGCCCCAGCAGCAGCGCCCAGCCCGCCTGCATGAGGGTGTTGAAGGTCACGCGCTCGCGCCGCGCGACCTGCTGCAGGCGCGCCGTCCCGGAAACATCCAGCGCGCTGCGGTGGCGTGCTTTCCCCGTGCCTGGCTGGACTGGCGGGCGCAACGCGGAGAACAACCGAGTCGGCGCTTCCAGCGTGCCCATGACCGTGCGCCAGTAGCGTTCGCCGGCCTGCGGGTCGCGCGCCGCCATCCAGGCGATGTAGTCGCGGTAGCGGCCGGGCGTCGGCACCGGCGGCTGTCCGTCGTAGCGGCGCAGCACTTCGGCCATCAACTGCGCGGCACTCCAGCCGTCCAGCAGCAGATGGTGGTGCGTCCAGATCAGCCGATGGCGTCGTTTGCCGATACGCGCAAGCAGCATGCGCATCAGCGGCGGGCGGGCCAGGTCGAATCCTTGTGCCTGCTGTTCACGGGCCAGCGCCTCCAGCGCGGCGTCGGGGTCGGCGCTGTCGCGCAGGTCCTGCTCGATCCAGGGCATCGCGGCGCTCGCGGCGACCCATTGCAGGGGTGTGTCGCCGTGCACCAGGAAGCCGCTGCGCAGGATGGCGCTGCGCTGCAGTGCTGCATCCCATGCGGCGCGCAGGCGCATCGGGTCCAGGTGTTCCACATCCACGGCCAGCTGGTTGACGTAGCTGCCGTCATGCGGCTCGAGCAGGCCATGGAACAGCATGCCCTGTTGCATGGGCGACAGCGGGTAGAGGTCTTCCAGCGCGGCGACCGGCACCGGCAGGGCGTCGAGCTCCGCCTGGCCGAGACCGGCCAGCGGAAAGTCCGACGGCGTCACGCCGCGTGCGCCGGCGGCGCAATGTGCGATCAGCGCATCGAGTTCTTCCTCGAAGCGCCGCACCCATGCCTGCACCGTCTGCCGTTCGTGGCGGGCATGGCTGTAGCTCACCGTGAGGCTCAGCTCGCCCTCGAGCACCTGCCCGTTGACGATGAACTCATGCATCAGCGGCGCGGCTTCGTGGATCGCTGCGCCCGGATTCTCGTCGGCCAGCCGCCAGGGCGCTTGCGCGTCGAAGCCGCTGTCGACTTGCCCGAGGTAGTTGAAGACGAGTTGCGGACTGGGCAGCGCGCGCAGTACCTGCCGCTGGGCTTCGCTGCCCAGGTGCTTCAGCGCGCCATGGCCGAGCCCTTTGGCGGGAATATTTCGCAGGCTTTCCTTGATGCGCTTGAGCGCATCGACCGGTGAGCCCGACGGGTCGAGCAGCACCGGGAACAGGCTGGTGAACCACCCGGTGGTGCGCGAGAGATCGACGCCTGCGGGCAGCAGATCTTCGCGCCCGTGTCCTTCCAGCATGACCAGCAGCCGCTCGTGGCCGCTCCAGGCGCACAGCGCCCGGCCAAGGGCCGTGAGCAACACGTCGTTGACCTGCGTGCGGTAGGCCGCCGGCACCTTCTTGAGCAGCGCGTGCGTCCTGGCGCGGTCGAGGCGCAGTTCGACGCTGACGCGCTCGGCCTGCGTGTTCGCGCCTTCCGGATGCTCGCAGGGCAGCTCCGCGGATACCCGGGTCAGCGGGCGCCAGAAAGCGAGTTCCTCGTCACCATACGCGGCGGCATGGGCCTGCAGTGCCAGCGCCCAATCCTTGACGCTGCCGGTCTTGGCGGGCAGCACAACAGGCTCGCCTGCGCGCAGCCTTGCATAGGCGTGCCCCAGGTCCTCCAGCAGGATGCGCCACGACACGCCGTCGATGACGAGATGATGGATTGCGAGCAACAGGCGCCAGCTGCCGTCGGCCAGCTTGATCGCCAGCGGCCGCAGCAGCGGACCCTGCTCCAGGTCCAGGCTGCGCTGAGCCTCGTCGCACAGGGCCTCGACCCCGGCCGCATCCTTGGACTGGCTTACCCACAGCAGGCCCTGATGCCAGTTTTCAGGCAGCGGTTCGCAGGCCTGGCGCCATGCGCCGTCGGCGTCCTGGCCGAAGCGCAGCCTGAAGGCGTCGTGGTGTTCCATCACAGCCACAAGGGCGCTTTCGAGCGCGGGCAGGTCCAGTGGCTCGCGGCTGTGCAGCAGCAGGGCCTGGTTCCAGTGATTGCGCCTTGGCATCCCGGTCTCGAAGAACTCGGCCTGGAACGGCAGCAGCGGCACCATGCCCTCGACCGTGCCCCCCACTCCCGCTTGCGCTGTTACCGCATCCTCGGGCTCGGCCACCTCCGCGAGTTCGGCGATGGTCTGCCGGTCGAACATCTGCCGTGGCGTCAGCTTCCATCCGGCCGCGCGAAGCCGGGAGACGATCTGCAGGCTGAGGATGGAATCGCCGCCGAGTTCGAAGAAGTTGTCGTGCCGCCCGACCGATGCCACGCGGAGCACCGCAGCCCAGATGCCGGCCAGAACCTGTTCGACGCCCTCGGCGGGTACCTCGTGCGAGCCGCTGAGCGGCCGCTCAGGTCGAGGCAACGCCTTGCGGTCGATCTTGCCGTTGGCGTTCAGCGGCAGTGCATCGAGCATCACCAATGCCGAAGGGATCATGTAGTCGGGCAGCACCATGCCAAGACGCGTCTTCAGCGCCGCCGGCTCCAGAGGCTGGCTCGACTTCAACGACACATACCCGACCAACCGCGCGCCGCCGGGACCGTCGTCGGCGATGACCACCGCCTCGCGCACCTCGGGCTGTGCCAGCAACTGCGCCTCGATCTCGCCCAGCTCGATGCGGAAGCCCCGGATCTTCACCTGGTGGTCGATGCGCCCCAGGTACTCCAGTTGGCCGTCCTCGCGCCAGCGCACCAGGTCGCCGGTGCGGTACAGCCGCTCGCCCGTGTCGCCGAACGGATCGGCCACGAAGCGCTCCGACGTGAGAGCGCTCTTGTCCAGATAGCCGCGCGCCAGCCCGATACCGCCCAGGTACAGCTCCCCACCCACGCCCTGCGGCACGAGGTTCAGGCCCGCGTCCAGCACGTAGGTTTTCGTGCCCGCAATCGGACGTCCGATGGCCACGTGGTTGCGCCCGTCCGCCTGGCAGGTCCAGTGCGTCACGTCGATGGCCGCTTCGGTCGGGCCATAGAGGTTGTACAGGCCCGCGCCCGGCAGGCGCTCGAACACCCTGGCCTGCGCCTCGGCGGGCAGTGCCTCGCCGCTGCACACGATGCGCTTGAGGCTCGTGCAGGCCTCGATGCCTTCATGGGCCACGAAGGCCTGCAGCATCGAGGGCACGAAGTGGATGGTGGTGACGCAGTGGCGGCGGATGAGCTCGACCAGCCTGCCCGGCTCGCGGTGATCGCCCGGCTGCGCGACCACCAGACGTGCGCCCTGCATCAGCGGCCAGAAGAACTCCCACACCGACACGTCGAAGCTGAAGGGCGTCTTCTGCAGCACCGTATCCGTCTCATTGAGCGAATACGCATCCTGCATCCAGGCCAGGCGGTTGTAGAGCGAGCGGTGGCGGTTGGCCGCCCCCTTGGGCCGGCCGGTGGAGCCGGAGGTGTAGATCACATAGGCCAGGTGTTCGCCGTGCAGGGGCACGTCGGGGTCGACGCTCGGACCCGTCTCCAGGTCCAGCAAGTCCAGTTCGATCGTCTGCACGTCCTCGCGCACCGGGATCGCACGCGCGATGTGGCTCTGGGTGAGCAGCAACGAGACGCCGCTGTCCTCGAGCATGTAGATGATGCGGTCTTGCGGGTACTCGGGGTCGATGGGCACGTAGGCGCCACCGGCCTTCAGGATCGCCAGCAGCGCCACCACCATCTCCACGCTGCGTTCCGTGGCAATGCCCACTTTCGTGTCGGGCCGCACGCCGAGCGCGATCAGGCGGTGCGCCAGGCGGTTCGCGCGTGCTTCGAGCTGCGCGTAGCTCAGCGACACATGCCCGAACACCAGCGCCACCGCTTCCGGCGTGCGCCTGGCCTGCTGGCCGATCAGGCGGTGCACGGGATCGGCGCAGGCGCGATGCGGCAGGTTCTCGCTCTGACGCATCAGTTGCGCTTGCTCGCCCTCGCTGGTCAGCACGAGGTTGGCGAGCACGCTGTCGGGCTCGGTCGCGAGGGCTTCGAGCACCCGCAGATAGCGCGCCACCAGACGTTGCGCGGTGCTTTCCTCGAACAGGTCGGTGTTGTATTCGAGGCGGCCGCGAACGCCCCGCGCATCGACATAGAAGTCGAGCGACAGGTCGAATTTGGCACCCGCGTCGTCGAACTCCTCGATTTCCGCGCGCACGCCCTCGAGATCTAATGCCACCGTCTCGCCAGCCATCTGCACGCCGAACATCACCTGGAACAGCGGGCTGCGCGCCGGGTCGCGCCGGTCCGTGCGGCTCGCGAGCAGCACCTCGAAGGGCAGCTCGGCATTGTCGAGCGCCGCCAGCGCGTCGGCGCGCACCTGCCGGCAGATCTCGCGCAGGCTCTGGCGCGGCGACAGCCGCGCGCGGAACACCTGGGTGGTCACGAAGAAGCCGAGCAGCTCGCTCACTTCCTCGTGCTGGCGTCCGGCGTTGGGCACGCCGACGGCAAAGTCGTTCTGGCCGCTGGAACGGGCAAGCAGCACCTGCCATGCCGCGAACAAGGCGACGAAAGGCGTGCATTTCTCGGCGCGGCAGAACTTCTGCACGGCGAGCGCGAGCGCTGGCGGCACATCGAAGCCGAGCGCGGTTCCAGCGAAGCTCTTGCGCGAGGGCCGCGCGCGGTCGGTCGGCAGGTCGAGCACCGGAACCTCCGGACCCAGATGCCGGTTCCAGTGCGCAAGCTGGCGCTCCAGCGCGCCGCCCTCTACATTCGCGCGCTGCCACACCGCATAGTCGGCGTACTGCACGGCAAGCGGCGGCAGCCTGACCGGGCCGGCGCTGTGCAAGGCGAGGCGGTAGGCCTCGGCCAGATCGCGCGCGAGGATCGGGTTCGACCAGGCGTCGGAAACGATGTGGTGCAAGCAGACGGCAAGCACATGCCGTTCGTCTCCGAGCTTCACGAGGCATGCGACCATCGCGGGCGCCACGCCCAGGTCGAACACATGCCCGGCCGTGCGGCGCACGGCTTCGTCCAGCGGTGCCTTCTGCGCTTCGACGTCCAGGCTCGACAGGTCGATGCGCTCCACCGCGAACGGCGCGTCGGCCTGCATGCTCTGCATCGGCACACCGTCCTGCTCGAAGAAGCGGGTTCGCAATACGGAATGGCGCGCGATCAGTGCCTGGAAGGCACGCTCCAGCGCGCCCGCATCGAGCCGGCCGGCCAGCCGAAAGACGCGAGGCAGGTTGTAGGCCGTGAGCCCCGGTTCGAGCTTCTGCAGAAAGCACAGCTGCTCCTGCGCATAGGACAGGGCCACGGCGTCGCCCTCGGACACGGTGCGGGCGATGGTGGGATGAATCAGGGAATGGGTCATGCGGTCTCGCTCATGTGTTCTTCGGGCCGCCTGTGGGCCTGCGCACGCTGCTCGAGCTGTGCGGCGTCCTCGCTGCCTTCGCGCAGCGCGGCCGCCAGCGCCGCCGGCGTCGGATGGTCGAACACCACCCCCGCCGCCACCTCGACCTGAAGCAGCTTGCGGATGCGCGCGACCAGCTTGATGACTTGCAGCGAGTGCCCGCCGAGTTCGAAGAAGTCGTCTTCCACGCCGATGGGGCCGCTGCCCAGCAGCGAGGCCATGCCGTCGGCGAGTACCGCTTCGAGCGCGTCGCGCGGCTCGATGCGGGCCTTGTCTGCGCGAGCGGCAGGCGCGATCGCAGACAGCGCCAGCCGGTCGATCTTTCCGTTGGGAAGCCGGGCAAAGGCATCCGTGGCCATGAAGGTCGCCGGCACCATGTGCGCGGGCAGCAGCTCGGCCAGCCGTTCGCGCAAGGCGCGGCCATCGGCGAGCGCCGCATCGGCGACAAAGAAGGCGGACAACGTGGTCGCACCTGCGGCATCCGGCACCGCAAGCACCACTGCCTGGCGCACGCCCGGTTGCGCCAGCAGCACCGCCTCGACCTCGGCCGGCTCCACGCGGAAGCCATGGATCTTCACCTGGTGGTCCGCACGCCCCGCGAGGCGGATGCCGCCTTCGGCCAGCACATACGCCAGGTCGCCTGTGCGATACAGGCGCTGGCCCGGGTTGAAGGGGTCGGGCACGAAGGCGTCGCCCGCCGCACGGTTCAGGTAGCCGCGGCACAGCTGCGCGCCACCGACGTAGACCTCGCCCAGCGCGCCAGCTGGCACGAGGCCCAGCGCCCCGTCGAGCACGTGCACGCGGTTGTTCGCGAGCACCCGCGTCAGCGGCAGTTGCTCGGGCACCTGCCCGTCGGCGGGCACCGCGTGAACCATCACGCCGACCGTGGTCTCGGTCGGGCCGTAGTGGTTGTACGCGGCGCACTGCGGCGCAAGCCGCGCGATGCGCTCGACAAGCGCGCGCGGCGCGGCCTCTCCGCCCAGCACTAGCGTGCGCGGCAGGCAAGGCGATGCGCATTCGAGCAGCGCCTCCAGGTGCGAAGGCACGATCTTGATCGCGTCGATTTCGTTGTCGGCCATGAAGCGGGCGAAGGCGTCTGTGTCCTTCACCTCGTCTTCGGCCGCCACCACCAGGCAGGCGCCGTTGAAGAAGGCGGCGAAAAGCGCCGTGTTGCCCAGGTCGGCGACGACCGAACTGGTGAGCGCCCAGCGGCGGCAGTTGCCGAGCTTCATCGCAGCCGAGGCGGCGGCCACATAGTTCAGCAGATGGCCTTGCTCGATGGCGACGCCCTTGGGCTTGCCCGTGGACCCGGACGTGTAGAGCACGTACGCCAGGTCCTTCAGGGCGATGCGATGTGCAGGCGCCGCATCCGTCGTGCCGTCAAGGGCAGGCAGCATGGCCGCATCGAGCACGATTGCCGGCTGCGCGTCCGCGAGCACGGCCGCACGGCGTGCCTCGGGCCATTCGGGCTCCAGCGGCAAGTAGGCGGCACCGGCGCGCCAGGCGGCGAAGATCGCCACCGGCAGTTCGACCGAGCGCGGCAGGTTGAGCGCGACGATGGAACCGGGCGTCACGCCCTGTGCAGTGAGCCAGTGTGCGAGCAGGTCGATGCGGGCATCGAGTTCGCGGTAGCTCAGGCGCTGGCCGCCCGCTTCGAGCGCGGGGGCATCCGGCGTGGCCTGCGCCCAATGTGCGATGCGGTCGGCCACGGTCTGCATGCCCGCATCGATGCGTTCGCCGCAACCCTGCGCGAGCAACAACTCACGTTCTTTCGGCCCGACCAGCGACAGCGCTTCAACTGGCGCATCGGGCTGCGCTGCAACGGCATCGAGCAGCGTGACGAACTGCAGCAACAGGCGTTCCAGGACCGCCCGGCCGTAACGGGCGGCATCCGCATGCAGCGACAGCACCGCGCCTTCCGCCTGCCATGCGGCCTGCAGCGCGAGTTCGAAACAGGGCATCGGTCCGGGCAGCCCGATGAGGCGCCACCGCGCATCGGTGCCGTGAGGCGGCGTCACCACGTGCGAGGCAAAGCCGACGACGGTGTGCGTCGAGAGGGGCGGCGCATCGACAGGCCAGTATTCCTGCGCATCGACATGCGCCGCCAGCGCGGCGTCGAACCTGCCGGTCCAGCCTGCGAAGGACTCGCCCGGCGCCACCTCGATCACCACCGGCAGCACCTTGTCGAACACGCCGACCGCGCCTTGCATGGGTTCGTAGTCGCGCCGGCAGTCGTGCTGCCAGCCGCCGATGAAACGGCCGGTGTCGCTCAACCTGGCAAGCAACAGCCACCACGCCGCGTGCAGCAGGGTCTCCGGCTCTGCGCCGAGCGCATCGGCACACGCGGCCACGCGGCCTGCGAGCGCTGCGTCTACAGCAATGGAAACACGATGGCGCGAGGCCTCTCCCTGCGCAGCATGGAGCCGCTCTTGCAGGCGCGGCGGCGGGAGGGCCGAGGCGTCGGCCACGAACCGCTGCCAGTAGGCACGTCCCTGCGCCGCATCTTCGCCTTCGAGCAGGTCCTGCCGCCATTCGACGAAGCGCGCGTACTGGAAGACCTCCACCGGGTCGAAGCCGCCTTCGCCCGAGCAGGCCGTGGCGATCTGGCCGAAGAGGTTCTGAAGGCTTTCCCTGTCCGCCGCCAGCGGGTTGACCGAAAGGCCAAGCATGTGTCGGTTCTCGCCCGTGCGCACAAGGGCGGCGCTGACGAGTTCCCCGCGCTCAGTGGCGAGCGGCTCGGCATTGAATGCCTCGAACCAGGCGTCCAATGTGCCGTCGTCCGCCTCGCTGAGGTCGGCCAGCTGCCATTTCAGCGGCGGCACCGCTTCGAGAGACTGTTGCCGCAGGCCCCTGTAGCCCGGCACCGGGCGGATGGCCATACACAGCGCACCGTGCGCGCGCAGCACACGCTCCACGGCGAGGCGCAGGCGCCCCGTGTCCAGCGCGCCTTCGATGCAAGCTCGCAGGAGCAGGCGCTGTGCGGCGGCGGGCACCGCGCGCTGTTCGGGAGAAAGGGGGAACGTGGCTTCGAGACTGTCGGTCATCGCGTTCATTGCGTTCAGGCCCCCTGCTCGTCGGCCAGGCGCGCATCGGCGGCGACCTGCGGCGCGCCTTCGAGCGCGGCACGGTCGAACATCGCGCCCATCGCCACCACGATCTTGCGCGGCCCCTCGTACGGGTCGCGCGCATGGGCCGCGAGCATGTTGTCGAGCATGACGATGTCGCCCTGCTGCCAGTCGAAGCGCACGGCGCATTCCTCGTACACCCGCCCGACGATGGCCATGGTTTCGTCGGCGATGGGCGAGCCGTCGCCGTACATCACGTGGCGCGGCAGGCGGTCGATGCCGCCCATGGCGAGCAAGTCCTCGCGCACCTGAGCCTCCAGGCAGGCCACGTGGTGCAGCTGGATCTGGTTGAAGAAAACCTTTTCGCCCGTCAGCGGATGGCGGATCACCGCCGGGCAGCGCGTGCGCGTCTGCAGCGTGTCGTTGTCGAGCCAGCGCCAGGCGATGCCGGCGGCGGCCAGGCGGGCCTCCACCTCTTCGCGGCGCTCGGTCTTGTAGAAGTCGCGCCAGCTCACGTCCAGGCCCGGCGTGAAGGTACGCACGTACAGCAGCTCCTTGCGCTCGAACTCGGCCACCATGTCGGCGGGCAGGCGGCGCAGCATCTCGCGGCAGTCGACGATGGGCGTGGCGCCGCCCACGGGCGAGGGCAGCTCGCAGAAGAACCACTGCTTGCGCGGCCAGCGGTCGAGGTGCGAGCTTTCGTTGTGGTACAGGATCATCTGCCGCTCCGGGTACGGCGTGGAGCGGTAGGTCTTCTTGCCGCCCTCCTTCTTGGGCAGGTCGCCGTAGCTGCCGTACAGCTCCGGTTCGATGGCCTCGGCAAAGGCCTCGAAGTCCTGCGGTGTCTTCAGGCCGAAGTTGCGAAACAGGATGCCGCCGTGCCTTGCAACCAGCATCTCGATGTAGTCGGCCTGGCTCCTGGCCCAGGCCACGGTGTCGAGGTCGTCGGTGGTGGCCTGCAGCACGATGGGGAATTCGGCGCCGGGCTGGAGGAAAGAGGTCTGCACGACGGGGCGCGCTGCGGCGCGCGTCGCTTCGCGGCCCGGTCCTGCCTTGCCCAGTTTGTCCAACTTGCCGAGCTTGTCCAGCTTGCCGGCGGCGCCGGTGGATTTCGCGGTGTTCATGTTGATTCGCTCCTGCGTTTGCGAGGGGGCCAGTGCCTCGATAGCCTGGCCCGGTGTTGCGACGATCCGCTCCAGCAGCGCATGCCACGAAGCGGTGAACTCTTCGACGGTCTTCCGCCGGTACAGGTCCGTGGCGTACACCCACTCGACGGTGAGCGCGCCGGCCTGTTCCCTGGCGAACACCGCCAGGTCGAACTTGGATTCGTTCATCTGCTGGGGCAGCACCTCGACCTCGGCGCCTTCGATGGCGAACCGGATCTCGGGCGTGTTCTGCAGGACGAAGAGCACCTGCACCAGCGGGTTGCGGTCACGCGCGCGCCGTGCGCCCGACAGCTCGACGATCTGGTCGAAGGGCACGTCCTGGTGGTCCATGGCGGCAAGCGTCTGCTGCCTGGCTTGCGCAAGCCATTGCCGGAAGTCCATCCGCCGGTCGTCGAGGCGCGAGCGCAACGGCACCACGTTGACGAAGAAGCCGAGCAGCTGTTCGAGGTCCGGGTGGCCGCGGCCAGCCACGTCGGTACCGATCACGATGTCGTCCGCGCCCGAGGCCTGATGGAAGAACAGGAAGAAGGAGGACAGCAGCAGCGTGAACAGCGAGGTGTCGCATTCGCGCGCCAGCGCGGCCAGCGCCTGCGACAAGGCCGGCGGAAGTTCGAGCACCACCGAATCGCCCGCATGCGAGGCCGTGCCCGGACGCTGGTGGTCGGGCTGCAGTGTCGAGACCTCCGGCGCGTTGCGCAGGCAGGTGCGCCAGAACTCGGCCTTGGGCGCGAATGTCTCGCAGGCGAGCGTGCGGGCGTACCACGCGGCGTAGTCCACGTACTGCACCGGCAGCGGCGCAAGCGCCAGCGGCTGCCCGCGCAGCGCCCGCTCGTAGAACTCGCCGAGCTCGCGCGCGAACACCGCGATCGACCAGCCGTCGAAGACGATGTGGTGCACCACGAGCACCAGCACATGCTCGCGCTCGCCCATGCGCACGATGGTGGCCTTGATGAGCGGGCCTTCAGCCAGCGAAAAAGGCGTGCGCACGAGCTCGTCGAACAGGGTCGCGTAGCGGCGCTCGCGCGCGGCCTTGTGGGCTTCGTCGATATCGACGAGCGGAATGTCCAGGCGCGCGCCGGCACCGATCACCGACACCGGTTCGCCCTCGTCGTCCTCGGCGAACACGGTACGCAGCACCTCGTGCCGCGCGACGATGGCGTCGATGGCCGCGCGCAGCACATCGACGTTCAGTTCGCCGTGCAGAGCCAGTCCGGCCGACATGTTGTAGGCCGCGCGGCCCGTGACATTGCGGTCGTCGGTGAGCCGGTCGACGAGCCAGAGGCGGCGCTGCATGGGCGACAGCGGCAGCGCACCCGTGCGCGGAATGGGCGCGATCTCCATCGCGGCGGCCTGTGTCGGCCGGGTCGCCGTGCCGTTCGCCGGCATGTGCGCGATCAGTCCGGCGATGGTCGGCGCCTTGAAGAACTCGCTGGGATGCAGCTCGACCGCGTAGGCCTTGCGTACGCGCGACAGCAGCTGGATGGCCACCAGCGAATCGCCGCCCAGCTCGAACAGGTTGTCGTCCATGCCGATGGGCGCGATGCCCAGGCGCTCGGTCCACAGCGCGGCCAGGGCATTGGCGAGTTCGCCTTCGGGCGCGACGAAGGGCGTCTGCAGCGCGGGGCGCGGATGGCTGCCGCCGCTCGCCGCGGGCTGCGCGTCATCGGCGGCGAGCATGTCGAGCATGCCGTTGTCCAGCGGGCCGAGGCGCTGGGCGAGGTCGGTGGTCGAGATCACGGTCTGCGGCCGCAGCGGGCCGTTGACGATGCGCTCGAAGGTGCGCGCGCCTTCCGGCCCGTCCATGCCGATGCCGTCGGGCACCTCCATGTGCTCGGCCATGCCCAAGCCGCGCCAGGCGTCCCAGTTGACCGAGAAGACCGGGAACTTGCCGACGCGCGCATGGGCGATGGCCACGGCGTCGAGGTACGCATTGGCCGCGGCGTAGTCGCTCATGCCCAGGCCGCCGGCCACGCTGGAGATGGAAGAGCAGAACTGCACGAAGTCGAGCGGGCGGCCGCGCACCGCGTCCAGCAGCACGCGGGTGCCGCGCACCTTGGTCGCGAAGACGGTGTCGATCTGGGCGCGCGTGCGCTGCGCCATCATGCCGCCGCCCGCGTCGCCTGCCGCGTGGACGATGCCGTGCAGCCCGCCGAAGCGCGCGTCCGCCCGCTCGAGCGCGGCACGCAACTGGGCAGCGTCGGACACATCGGCCTCGACGGTCAGCACTTCGGCGCCCAACGATTCGAGTTCGAGCAACTGGCGCAGCCTGTTCTTCAACGGGGAGGGCTGCGCTTCGTCCTCGGCCAGCGAGGCCCACGCCGCGCGCTCCGGCATCGCGGTGCGGCCGAGCAGCACCAGCCTGGCCTGCCAGCGCTGTGCCAGATGCTTCGCAATGGCGAGGCCGACGCCGCCGAGGCCGCCGGTGATCAGGTACACGCCCTGCTTGCGCAGGCGCTGCGCGGTGGCTGGAAGCGGCGCGGGCTCGTAAGCCTTCGCCCAGCGGTGCGCACCGCGATAGGCCAGCAGCGGCTCGCCGGGCTCGGCCCGCAGCGCGGCGGATTCCGCGGCGATCTGCTCGACCAGCAGGGTTTCGGCATCGCTCTCGGGCGCGGGCAGCATGACGTCGATCACGCGGCAATGGATGCGCGGGCATTCCTGCCCGATCACCTTGGCCATGCCCGGCAGCATGGCCTTCTCGGGACACAGCGGCTCGGTGCCGGTGACATCTTCGATCTGGTTGGCGACGACGGTGATCGGCAGCTTGCCGGCCAAGGCAGCCGAGGTGCGCGTGTCGAGCGCCTGCACGAGCGCCAGCAGGCTGAAGAAGCTGCGCTCCAGCAGCTCGGGCTGCGGCTGCGAGGCCGGCACTTCGTCGAGGCACCACAGATGGTGGATGGCCGTGACGGCGCGGAAGTCGGCTTCGACCTCGCGCAGCAGCTGCGCATGGTCGTCGCGCTCGCCGGGGCGCAGGGCCCAGTCATCGCGGCCGGTACGCGCGAAGGCCGGGCCGCGCTGGGCGACGACCACCGCATGGCCCAGTGAACGCAGATGCCGGGCGAGATGGCCGGTGAGGCTGCGGCCATCGCCGAACACGAGCACGCAGCCTGCATCGGCCGTGTTCCCGGGCGCGGCGGACAGCAGCGGCTCGATCCGCTTCCACGAAGGGACGTAGAACGCATCCGAAGGTGCCTTGCGTGCGGACTTCGCCGACGTGGCATCGGGCGCGTCGACCCAGTAGCGGCGGCGCTGGAACGGATAGGCCGGCAGCGGCACGCGGCGCCGCGCCTGTCCCGCATGGCAGGCGGCCCAGTCGATGTCCACGCCCGCAAGCCACAAGCTGGCGAGCGCATGGGCGATCTGCTGCGCGTTGCGCGTGCGTTGCTGCGGATGTGCCTGGCTGGCCTGCACGGCGGCGGCCGAGGCGGCCATCGGGTGCTGGCGCGCCAGGCCGGCGAGCGTTTCGCCGGGGCCGACTTCGAGCACCACCCGCCCCGGCACCTCGAAGAGCGTGCGCAGTCCGGCGGTGAACTGCACCGTGCCGCGCAGGTGCTGCGCCCAGTACGCCGGGCTGACCGCCTGCTCGGCCGTGATGAGCCGGCCGGTGACGTTGGAGATGAACGGAATCTTCGGCGCCTGCCGCGGCACCGAAGCGATGAGCTGCTCCAGTTGCGCGAGCAGCGGCTGCGTCATCGAGGAATGCGAGGCGATGGACACGTGCAGCCGCCGCGGCAGGTGGCCCTGTGCGCGCAGCTTCTCTTCGGTGGCCTCGATGGCGTCGAGCGGACCGGAGATCACGCACAGCTGCTCGCCGTTGTCCGCTCCCAGGTCGCAGCCGTGGGTCAGGAAAGGCGCGAGTTCTGCCTGCGACAGCGGCACCGCCGTCATCGCGCCGGGCGGCATGGATTGCAGCAGGCGACCGCGCAGGGCGGCGAGGCGCAGCGCGTCTTCCAGCCGGAACACGCCCGCCAGGCAGGCCGCCACGTATTCGCCGAGGCTGTGGCCGAGCATCACGGTGGGGCGCACGCCGCGCCGCATCCACCAATGCGCCATTGCATATTCGACGACGAATAAAGCAGGCTGCGCGAAGGCGATGTCGAACAGGCGCGCGTCGGCCCCGGCCTCCGCTTCCGTCGCGGTAAACAGCAGTTCGCGCAGGTCGAGAACGAGCTCGGGGCGCAGCAGTTCGCAGCAGCGGTCGATGTCCTCGCGGAACGGCGCATCGTCGCGATAGAGCGCGAGGCCCATGTTGGCGTGCTGCGTGCCGCCGCCGGGGAACAGGAAGGCCACTTCAGGCGGCTGCTCGGGTACCGGGGCGGAAGCCGTGATGACACCTTCTCCCGAAGCGAGCATGCGCGCGGCGGCCTGCGACTCGTTGGCGACCACGGCGCAGCGATGGGCGAAGGGCCTGCGGCCAGTCTGCAGCGTGTATGCGGCGTCGGCCAACGCGGCATGGGGCTGTTCCGCGAGGTGCGCGCCGAGCCGCTGCGCGGCCTGCCGCACGGCGGTGGCGCTCATGGCCGACAGCGGCAGCACCTGCCAGCCGCCCTGCCCTTGCGGCGACGCGGCGACGGCCGGCGCCTCTGGCGCCTCTTCGAGCACGACGTGCACATTGGTGCCGCCGATGCCGAAGGCGCTGACGCCCGCGCGGCGCGGTGCATCGCCCTTGGGCCATGGCCGGGCCTCGGTGTTCACATAGAACGGGCTGTTCTCAAAGTCGATCTGCGGATTGGGTTGCTCGAAATGCAGGCTGGGCGGCAGCGTCCGGTGCCGCAGCGCCATCGTCGCCTTGATGAGCCCGGCCACGCCGGCGGCCGCATCGAGGTGGCCGATGTTGGTCTTGACCGAGCCGATGGCGCACCGGCCTCCAGCCGGCGCCCCGCCGCTCGCAAAGGCCTGCGTCAGCGCGGCCATCTCGATCGGGTCGCCGAGCGTGGTGCCGGTGCCGTGCGCTTCCACATAGCCGATGGTGTGCGCGGGCACGTCGGCCATCATCTGTGCCGCGCGGATCACGCCGGCCTGCCCCTGCACGCTGGGCGCGGTGAAGCCGATCTTGTCCGCACCGTCGTTGTTGGCGGCGCTGCCCTTGATGATTGCGTGGATGGTGTCGCCGTCGCGCAGCGCCTCCTGCAGCCGCTTGAGCACGACGATGCCCGCGCCGCTGCCGATGACGGTGCCCGCCGCCTTGGCGTCGAAGGCGCGGCAGTGGCCGTCGGGCGAGAGGATGGCGCCGCTCTGGTACCGGTAGCCGCCCTCCTGCAGCAGATTGAGCCACACGCCGCCGGCCAGCGCCATGTCGCAGTCGTGGCTCAGCAGGGCCTGGCAGGCCATGTGCACCGCCACCAGCGACGTCGAGCATTCGGTCTGCACGCTGACGGCCGGGCCGCGCAGGTCGAGCTTGTAGGCCACGCGCGTGCACAGCGAGCCGGCGGAGTTGCCGCTCATCAGGCCCAGCATGTCGGCGATGCCCGTGCCGGCGTCGACGCCGAAGGCGGGCAGCAGGTGCCGCATCAGGTAGAGGTTGGGTCCGTCGCCCGCGTAGACGCCGACCGACGCGGGGTTCTTCCTGGCCTGCCAGCCCGCGTGTTCCAGCGCCTCCCAGGCGCATTCGAGGAAGATGCGCTGCTGCGGATCGAGGTGCTCAGCTTCGCGCGGGGAATAGCCGAAGAAGCCGGCGTCGAACTGGTCGAAGCCTTCGAACAGCACGCCGACTTTCACATAGTCGGGGTCGGTCAGCGTGCGCTCGGGCACGCCGCGCGCGCGCAGTTGCTCGTCGCTGAAAACGGTGACCGATTCGACGCCGTCGCGGATGTTGCGCCAGAAGGTGTCGACATCGGGCGCGCCCGGAAATCGCCCGGCCATGCCGACGATGGCGATCTCGATGCCCGTGAGTCCGGACGGCGCTGTGTCTTGGTCTTGCATCAGAAGCTTCTTTCGGTGGGACGGCGGCGCTGCAGCAGGGCGGCACGCTGGCGCTGGGCGCGCGCCTGCTCGTTGTCGCCGTCGTCATTGCGGGCGGCCTGTGCCGCGCCACGTCCCTGCTCGATGCGGCGCGCCAGCGCGCCGACGGTGGGAAACTTGAAGAGATCGACCACGGTCAGGCCCGGACTGAGCCGGTCTTCCATCAGCCGGTGCATGCGGATCACCAGCAGCGAGTTGCCGCCGAGATCGAAGAAGTTGTCGTGCATGCCCACCTTCTCGACCTTGAGCTGTTCGGTCCAGATCGAGGCCAGCGCCTGGGCGATGTCACCCTGCGGTGCCTCGTAGTCCTGGCGGTCGGGCAAGGCGGGTGCGGGCAGCGCGCGGCGGTCGACCTTGCCGCTGGCGGTGAGCGGGAAGCTGTCGAGCGCCACGAAGGCCGAGGGCACCATGTAGTCGGGCAGGACGCGGCCCAGTTGCTCCCGCAACGCCGCTGTGTCGATCTGCGCGGCGGGTGCGGGCGATACATAGGCCACCAGCGAGGCGCCGGCTGCGCCGTCGTGCACGAGCACCAATGCCTCGCGAACCGCCGCGTGCTCGCGCAGGCGCGCTTCGATTTCGGCAAGCTCGATGCGAAAGCCCCGTACCTTCACCTGGTGGTCGAGACGGCCCAGGTATTCGAGCTGGCCGTCGCCGCGCCAGCGCACGAGGTCGCCGGTGCGGTAGAGCCTGCCGCCCGCGGCATCGAAGGGATCGGCGACGAAGCGTTCGGCCGTGAGGGCCGCGCGGCCGAGGTAGCCGCGCGCCAGCCCTTCGCCGCCGAGGTACAGCTCGCCGGGAACGCCCTGGGGAAGCGGCTGCAGGTTCGCGTCGAGCACATGCGCGGTGCGACGGCCCACGGGACGGCCGATGGGCACGTAGCCCTGCGGCGCCTGCTCCGCGTCATCCGCCGTGCCGTGCCAGGCGGTGGGCGTGATGACGGCTTCGGTCGGGCCGTAGGCGTTGACGATCTGCCCCGGGCGCAGCACGCGCCGGATCAGCGCGATGTCTTCGCCGGTCCAGGCCTCGCCGCCGAAGAGCGCAAGGCGCACGGCATGCGCGAACGGTGCCTGGCCCTGCATCAGTTGGCGTGCATAGGCCGGCGGGAGGTCGACCACGCTCACGCGGTGGCGCTGCAGCAGGGCGTCGAGTTCACCGGCAAGAGAGCACCACTGCGGCTGCACCACGAGCGCCGCACCCGCAACCAGCGGCAGCAGGCATTGCTCGATGGATGCGTCGACATGCGGCAGCGCGAACTGGAGCGACCGGTCTTCCGCGCGCATGCCGCAGGCCCGCGCCATTGCCTGAACGTGCATCGACATCGCGCCGTGTGCCACGGCCACGCCCTTGGGCCGCCCCGTGGTGCCGGAGGTGTAGATGACGTAGGCGAGGTGGTCGTCGTGCAGCGCGATGTCTGGATCGGCGGCCGGCTCGGTGCCTTGGGCCGACGCCTCATCGAGCACGACCCTGGCGATGCCGCCCGCATCGAGCACATCGGCGTTGGCGCTGTCGGTGAGCAGCACGCGCGCGCCGCTGTCTTCCAGCAACTGCGCAAGCCTTTGCGGAGGATGCGAAGGGTCCAGCGGCAGGTAGGTGCCTCCGGCCTTCAGCACGCCGAGGAGGCCAGTCACGCGATCGGCCGGTGCTTGGATGGCCACCGCGACAGTGCGGTCGGGCACCACCCCCTGGCGGACCAGCCGGTGCGCAAGTCGGTTGGCACGCGCGTTCAGAACCGCGTAGCTGAGTTGGGTGTCGCCGTCGATCAGGGCAATGGCCCCGGGAGTGGCTCGCGCCTGCGCCTCGAACAGGCGGTGCACGGGCTGCGCGTGCGGCGCCTGCGGCTCGCCGGCCGACCATTCGCGCAGCCGATGCCGCTCGGTGGCATCGAGCCACTGCACGTCGCCCAGCGCCTGCGCGGGATCGGCCGCCAGCGCTTCCAGCAGCGCGCGGTAGTGCGCGGCCATGCGCGCGATGGTGGTTGGCTCGAACAGTTCGGCCGCATAGGTGAGCACCGCACCGGTGCTTCCGTCGGCATGTTCGCGGATGTCGAGCATGAGTTCGAACTGCGCGGCGCTGTCGGCGATGCGGTGCTCGCGCGCCTCCAGGCCGGGCAGCAAGCGCAGCATGCCCGTGTCTTCGCGCAGGTGGTTGAACATCACCTGAAACAGGGGGCTGTGGCTCAGGCTGCGCTGCGGCTGCAGGGCCTCGACGATCTGTTCGAACGGCAGGTCCTGGTGCGCCTGCGCGCCGAGCGCGGCTTCCCGTGTCTGCGCCAGCAGTTGGGCAAGGCTCATGCGGCCCTGCAACGTGCTGCGAAGCACCTGGGTATTGACGAAGAAGCCGATCAGCCCGGCGGTTTCCGGCCGCTGGCGGTTGGCGACCGGCACGCCGACACGCACGTCCTGCTGGCCCGTGTAGCGGTGCAGCAGCGCCTGGAAGCCGGCAAGCAGCGCCATGAAGAATGTCGCGCCGTGCGCCTGCGCGGTGCCGCGCAGGCGCCGGGTGAGCGCGGCGTCGAACTCGAAGGCATGACCGGCCGCGCGGTAGGCCGCGACCGCATGCCGGGGATGGTCCGTGGTCAGAGCAAGCACGGGATGGTCGGCGCCCAGCTGTTCGCGCCAATACGCGAGCTGGCGCTCGGCCTCGCCGGCGGCGAGCCAGTCGCGCTGCCAGAGGGCGTAGTCGGCATACTGGGCCGGCAGCGGCTTGAACTGCGGTGCCGCGCCTTTCGCACGGGCGGCATAGGCGGCGCCGAGTTCCTCGACCAGCACCTGCATCGAAGCGCCATCGGACACGATGTGATGCATGACGACGACCAGCAGGTGCCGGGCTTCGTCGATGCGGATCAGCGCCGCGCGCAGCAGCGGGCCTTCACCGAGGTCGAAGGGCTCGGCGTGGCACTGGCTGGCATGCTCGGCGGCAGCGGCCTCCCGCGCTTCGGCGGGCCATGCGCCCAGGTCGATACGCCGCAGCGCGAGCCGCAGCGCCGGCGCAATGACCTGGGCAACCGTGCCGTCCGCCGCCGCGCGAAACACGGTGCGCAGGCTCTCGTGGCGATCGACCAGGTCGCCGAGCGCCGCGTCCAGCGCATCGGCGTCCAGGACGCCGGCCAGATCCAGCGCCACGCTCACGTGGTAGGCGGTGCTTTTCGGGTCGAGCTGCCACAGGAACCACTGGCGCTCCTGCGCGTGCGACAGCGCGAGCGGCTTCGCACGATGCTCGGCCGGCACCACGGGGATCACGCTGCGCGGCTTGCGCAGGCCGATGGCGAGCAGGCGGCGCACTTCCGCAGCCAGCGCGCCGAGGCGCGGCCGCTCGAACAGCGCGCGCACCGGAAACTCGATCTCCCATCGATCGGCGATGCGGGCCGCCACCTGCGTCGCGGCGAGCGAGTTGCCTCCGTGGATGAAGAAGTGCGTGTCGCGCGGCAGCGCGGTCTGTGCGTCGCGGCGCAGCACTTCGCTCCAGATCGCGGCGACGGCCTGCTCCACGTCATCGAGCGGCCGCTCGATGGCGGGTGCGGGCGCCGCGGCGGAACCGCCGAGAACGAACGCACCGTGCGCATACATCGCATAGGCATCGGCCGTGCGGTCGATCCAGCCCTGGCGGCAGGCACCGCGCTGCAGCTTGCCGCTCGTGGTCTTGGGCATGCCGCCGGGGTTCAGCAGCATGACGACGGACAGCGGCTCGCCGAACTGCTCGCTCACCGCGGCGCTAAGCGTCTCGACCAGTGCTTCGGGCTTCACCAGCTTCTGCGTGCTGCGCGATACCTCGGCGGCCAGCCCGATGCCTTCCCCCTCGGGGCCGTCGACGGCGAAGGCCGCCACACGGCCCTTGCGCACGATGTCGACCTTGAGTTCGATCATGCGCTCGATGTCCTGCGGGTACAGGTTGTGGCCGCGCACGATGATCATGTCCTTGATGCGCCCCGCCACGTAGAGCTGGCCGTCGTGCAGGAAGCCGAGGTCGCCGGTGCGCAGCCAGATCGCGCCGTCGTGTGCGACGAAGGTCTCCCGCGACGCCTGCGGCTTGTTCCAGTAGCCGCTGCCGATGCTGGGGCCGCTGGCCCAGATTTCGCCGACATGGCCCGCATCGCGCACCGCCAGCGTGACGGGATCGACCATGCGCACGGCATGGCCCGTCACGGTGCGGCCGCAGCCGACGAGGGTGGCACTTTCTTCGGTACCGGTTTCGACGATGCCGCGGGCCAAGCCGCTGCTGGAGAAGTCGCGCGCCACCATGCCGGCGCCGCGCTCGCCGCCCGTCACAAACAGCGTGGACTCGGCCAGGCCATAGCAGGGGTACACCGCGCCGGCGGCAAAACCCGCGGGTGCGAACTGCTTCCTGAACTCGCGCAGCGTGTCGGCGCGCACGGGCTCGGCACCGGAAAACGCCAGGCCCCAGCTCGACAGGTCGAGCTTCTGCAACTGCGCTTCGGACACGCGGTCGAGGCACAGGCGATAGGCGAAGTCGGGGCCGCCGCTGATGGTCGCGCGGTGGCGCGAGATGGCTTCGAGCCAGCGCACGGGCCGCTCCAGGAAATAGCGTGGCGACATCAGCGCGACGGGAATGCCGCGATGCAGCGGCTGCAGCAGGCCGCCGATCAGCCCCATGTCGTGGTTCAGCGGCAGCCAGGTCGCGAAGATGTCGTCGGGTCCGACCGAGAGCCCTTCTTCGATCGCACGCATGTTCGCCATGAGGTTGGCATGCGTGACCATGACGCCCTTGGGCGCCGAGGTGGAGCCGGAGGTGTATTGCAGGAAGGCGATGTCAGTGGCAGAGGGGGTATGCGGCGTCCAGCGTTCGGCGTCTTCGGCACCGATCCCGTCCACGGGGATCAGCGGCACGTCGACGAAGGCCCCGCCCACGCCGGCGATCGCCGCTTGGATGGTGGCGTGGGTCAGCACGCAGCAGGCGCCGGCGTCGGCCGCGATGCCTTCGAGCTTGCCGAGATGCCGTTTGCGCGTGGATTCCGGCGGAAACACGGGCACGGCGATGAGACCGGCATAGAGGCAGGCGAAGAAGCTCACGACGTAGTCGTCGCCGTTGTCCAGCATGATCAGCGCGCGTTCGCCGCGGCCGAAGTTCTGTTGCAGATACGCCGCGAGACCGCGCACGCGCGTGTCGAGCCGGCGATAGGAGATGGGTGTGTCCAGGGCGGCGCCGTCGCGGTCGGTCACGGCGATGAGCGCGGTGTCGTCGGGCCGTCGTGCAGCCAGGTCGCGCAGGTGGCTCACGAAATCCACGGGGTGCATCGGATTCACATCGGTTCCTTGATTTGCCGGGCCGGCAGGACGGCGGGACCCGGCGACGGCGGCTCAGGCCAAGGCACGGGGCGCATGGACGCCTCCCGTCGCGGACTGGGCCAGGCGCTGCGCCAGTACGGCGAGCACCGGTGTCTCGTGCTGCCGGATGAAGAAATGGCCGCCCTCGAACCAGTCCAGCGTGAAACCGGGGCAGGCGGTCTCGCCGCGCCAGGCTTCCATGCGCCAGGGCTCGACGTCGTCCCGCCGGCCGGCGAAGGCATGCAGCGGAACGGGCAGCGGCGCGTTGCCGGGGTGTTCGAAGCTCCGGCACACGCGATAGTCGGCGGCGAGCGTGTCGAGCGTCATGCGCAGCAGTTCGGGGCTGGTGAAGAGCTCCTCCGGCGTTCCGCCCTGCTTGCGCAGATCACCGATGAGGGTATCGTCATCGTCCATGTCGACGAAACGGTCCGGATCGCGCTGCGAAGGCGCGGCGCTGCCCGACACGAGCAGCGCCCGCGGCAGCGCCCGGCCGCTGGCGCGAAGGCGCTGTGCAATGCCCCAGGCCAGCAAGGCGCCCATGCTGTGGCCGAAGAGCGCGAAATTTCCGCGCAGCGCGGCGTCCTGCTCGGCGCACAGCCGCGCGACCAAAGAATCGAAATCTTCGACGAAATCCTCGCCCAGGCGCTGGCCACGACCGGGCAGCTCGACCGGCACGACCTCGATCCAGCGCGGCAGCAGGCGGCGCCAGCGCAGGTACATGGTGGCGCTGGCGCCCGCACAGGGCAGGCACAGCAGGGAAAGGGGCGCCTGCATTCGTCAGGCGGCGGCCGATGCGCTCTTGCTGCTGTCCTGCTGCGCCATCCAGTCGCGCAGAGACTTCGGACGCATGTCGGTCCAGATTTTCTCGACGTAATCGAGCACGGTCTTCTTGTCGCCCTGCACGCCGTCGACAGCCTTCCATCCACCGGGCACGGCCTTCCATTGCGGCCAGATTGAATATTGCTCTTCGTGGTTGACCAGGACGATGAAGGTTTCGTCTTCGCGGTCGAAGCAGCTGGTAGACATGTGCGGTCCTCTTGGGGTTGTTGAGACGACAGGCAAGAGGCGGTGCACACCCCTTCCCTTTGCGATACATGACGGGGCGGGAGGCCGGGTGTTTAGGGGGTGTGAACCCATTTCCCGCAGCGGCATGCGCGGGCACGGCTGCGCCGCGGCATGGCCGCTGGAAATCGGGCGCAAACGGGAATGCGGAGGTCAGCGGCCGCGGCTAGCGGCCGGCGATGCCGTCGGGTGAATGGTCCGGTGGAGGGACGTCGTTGGCGGGCGGCACCAGGCCCACGAGCAGCCAGAGGCGGGCCGCCTCCTCATGGGTCTTGCGGTGAAGGGGATCAGCGGCGAGCCACTGCATGAACTCGTCGCGCGTCGCGCCGTCGAGGCTGCCGCGCTGCTCGTGCTGGCGACGCACCCAGGTCCATGCGGCCTGCCAGACCGGGTCGTGATCCTTGTCCTTTGTCATCGGCGCATCGTATCGCCGATGGGCGATGCGGGGTCAGCCGCCCTGCACCAGGTACCGGCAGCTTTCGAGGGCCGCGTCGGCGTCCTTGATCATGAAGTTCACGAGCGTGGCGGAGCAGCCGAGCCGCACGCCGATCTCCCGTTGAGTCATGCCGCTCAGGCGGTTGAGCTCGAAGGCCAGGCGGGTGCGCGCGGGCAGCGCGTCGAGCACGCGGTCGATCGCGGCCAGCGCCTGGCGCCCGTCCAGCAGGCGCTCGGGCGCGTCGTTGCTCGGGGGGCTGACAAGCTCCACGTCCTCGCAGTAGGTGCGGTAGCTGGCTTCGACGGAATGATGGCGGTGGTAGTCGAAGGCCACGTTGCGCACCACCTGGCAGCAGTAGCCGAGCGGCTTGCGCACCTCGCGCAGGGCGCCGTCGGCCAGCTTGAGATAGGCGTCCTGCAGCACTTCGTCGGCCAGGTCCGACGTGCGGACGATTTTTTGCGCGACGCGCTGGAGCTGAGCGCGGTTGGCGACGAAGACTTCCGCCAACGTGAGTTCGGCTGGCTGCAGCGGCATGTCCATGGGTACTCCTGAAGTATTCACTGTAGACAATACAAATGAGAACTATTACTATCTTGTGACGGAAGAAGGCCCGGATTTCCGGGCTGCTCCCTGTCTCTTAACCTAAAGACGTTTGAACCGCCCAAAGCGAGACAGGCGGACGATTGCGCCGGCGCCGACTCAGGGACGCACTGTCACGCGCCGCAGTTGTGGATCGCGCGCGATGTCTTCCTCGCGGAACGGAAAGCGCAGCCAGTCCTTGCGCGCATAGCGCGCCACCGGTCCCAGTCCGCTGCCGCCGGTCACTGCGGTTTCGCGTTCACCGTGTGCAAGCAGCGTGCGCGCCTGCACACCGCGTCGGTCGAAGTACACGACCTGGAGGTAGGTGTTGCCATGCGAGCGATCGTCCATGGCGTAGTCGCCGTCGTTGGCGCAAGCGACCGTGAAGTAGCCTTCCGCGTCGCAGCCGCCGAAGAGGGGTAGCTTCCTGCCGTCGCTGCGGGCGAAGCGCTGCTGGCCCAGCGGCGCATCCAGCGCCCAGCCCTTGCGCGCCATGTCCTGCACCGCGCCAGCCAGCGCGGAGGCCACGCGCGGGTCCGCCGCTTGAATCGCCGACGGTGTCTGCAGCGGCGCCGATGCCGAGAACGGCTGCGCATAGAGCTCATTGGCCGGGATTTCCTGGACCCGGGTCCAGAAGGCATCCCAGAGCAGCGCGCCCCGGTCGTTCGCATCGGCGCGATTGGGCCAGCGCCGCAGCACGTCGCACGCCCGCCGGATATCCGCCTGGTCTTTCGCACAGGCGCCGCCGAGCAGCGCTGCCTTGAACCGGTCCGCGGTCGATGCGCGGGCCTCCAATGCCTTGCGCATGACGCGGTCCGCCAACGCGTTGGCCGAGGTCGCGCCGGCACTGGCGAGTTCACTCGCGATGCGATGCCCTTCCCACCCCCGCATCGTCAGCGGCTGGCCTTCGCCTCCGAGGATCGATGCGAACCCCGACAACGGCCACGCCGGGTTTGTGAGCCAGTAGCTGTCGTTCATGTTGGCGACGTAGTCCTCGCGCAGCAGGCTGGGCATGCGGTCGGCGGCCATGGCGCCGGGCTGCACCCCGTTCTTCGCGGACCGCCATTCGCAGGCCGACCGGCTGCCATCGAGCACCGGCATGGCGGGGTCGAGCGCGGCAAGCGCCTTCGACAGCGGCGTCGCGCAGGCCGCGCGAAGGTCGTCGGGCACGCCGGGTACCGCCCCGATGTCGGCATACCAGGCCCGACCGTCGCCGCGCCCGATGGCCGCCGTGTTGACCCATGGCATGGCCGTCTCTTCCCGCTGGATGGCCATGAACTCTTCGAGCGAGCGCGCCTGGTTCCAGCGGAAGAAGTTGCGGAAGATGCGCAGGTTGTCGGCATTGATGTCGCGCATCGCGAGCGCCTTGCGCGCGCCCCATGCCAGCGCCGGGTTGCGCGCCCCCAGGTCGACCACCGGGCCGAAGCGCGTGCGATAGAGCGTGCGGCGCACCAGGTCCACCGAGCCGTCGGGACGGCGCACCGCCACGGCAAGCGTCTGGGCCTGCATGGGTTCGGAGCGGCCGTCGACCATGTAGCGCGTGGGGTCGGCCGGATCCAGCGTCAGGTCGAACAGTCCGAAGCGTCGCGCGGCGGAGACCGTGTGGCTCCAGGCCACGTCGTTGTTGAAGCCGATCATGATGACCGGAATGCCGAGGAAGGACACGCCCGCCACGTCGAGCTTGCCCGGCAGCGTGAGGTGCGCCTGATGGAAGCGGTCGGGCCCGCCCCAGTACCAGTGCGGATTGCCGAACAGCACGCCGCCGCGCTCACCGGTCGCCGCCTGGCCGAATGCGAGCACGTTGCTGCCGATGCCGCGCGCGTCGCCCACCGGGATGTCGAGCCGCGAAGACAGCGATAGCTTGTCCGCCGGCACGGGCGGCGCGGCGGCCGCGGGCTTGGCATTCACGATCTCCGAAACGAAGCGGGTATATCCACCGGCCAGTCCGGCGGCGATCATGCGGCGGTAGACATCCTCGGGCCCGATGGCTCGCACCCACGGCGCGCCGGCACACGCATGCGACGGCGCGCCGCGTCCGGGCTTGCGTGCCTGCAGCGTGCGCAGATGGCGGTTGTAGCCCTGCGCGTAGCCGGCAATGAGTTCGTTGAGGTCGGCCGGCTGTTCACGCTTGAGCGCCTCGACCGCCTCGGCACCTGCGAATGCCCTGAAGAAGAAATCCAGGTCGAGATTGGCGGCCTCGCCGAACGTCGAGCGCGTCCGGGGCTTTCCCTCGGCGCCAAAGTACAGCGATCGCTGCCCGCCGTAAGTGACGAAAGCCTCGGCGAGCGTGCACAACGCGTCTTCGGCCTGCGCCTGCCCGTAGCCGAGGCCCAGCCCGCGCCAGCTGCCGGCGCGCACATGCGGAATGCCGTCGGTGGTGCGCCGGATCTCTATGGAGTCGGTTGATGCCCCGCCGCGAGCCGACGCCGGGGCGGCACCGAAGACGGCAAAGAAGATTCCCAGGGCGGCCACGCACAGGCCCCGCGCGGGCACGCGAAAAAAAGAGAGTAGGTCCACGTCGTCGTTCGCTGGTGGCATGAATGGATGCCGCGACGCCAGCACAACGCCGCTTCCTGCACAGACGGTTCGGCGCGCCCGTTGTTTACACAGAGCGGTGAAACACGAGCGGCCGCGTCCTCAGCCCGGGATGTCCGGCTCCACCAGTTGCGCCAGGGCGACGAGCGATTCTTGCCAGCCCAGGTAGCACATCTCCACGGGAATCATGTCGGGGATGCCTTCCTGCACGACCGATAGTTCCGTGCCGCAGGACACCGCAGTCATCGTCACCGTCGTCTTCATGGTGCCTGGAAGATTGGCATCGTCGAAGGTCGCGTCGTAGGCAATGCGCTTGTGCGGGACGAGTTCCAGGTACTTCCCGCCGAACGAATGGCTGTGCCCGGTGCCGAAGTTGGTGAAGGACATGCGCCAGGCGCCCCCGACCACAGGCTCCATGGCGTGGATCTTGCCGGTGAATCCGAACGGCGGCAGCCAGCGTTCGAACGCGCCAGGCTCCACGAAGGCCCGGTAAAGGCGCTCCGGCGAGGTGCGCAGCACGCGATGAAGACGGACGGTATTGGTGGCCATGGTTGTTGCTCCTGAAAAATGAGGAAGACCCTCAATGGATACGTCGGCCGAGCCTCCTCAAGATCGACATGCCGAAGACTGGGGCCCGCGGCTTCGGGACGGCCCCGCAACTTCATAATCCACGCCTCTCCAACAAAGCCGAACGAATCGAAACACCCGTGAGTGCTGCAGATTTTCTCCTGTCCCCCGCTGTGCAAAAGATCATGCAGGTCCTGTATGCGGCCCCCGACCAACCGTTCTCGGTGGACGAGCTGGCCCGGCAAACCAGGCAGGAGCCGGGCGAGGCCGGCCAGACGATCGAGCACCTCGTCAAGAGCGGCATCCTCGCCAGGCAGAAGGCGGCGGCAGAGCAACCCGACACCGTCAAGCTGGACCGTTCGTTCGTCTTCTATGGCGAACTGCGCAGCATCGCCCTGAAGTCGTTTGCTGCGGCCGAGCCGGTCCGAGCCATGCTGCGCTCGAAGTTCAAGGACTCGGTCGTGCGTGCCTTCGTGCTGGGAGAGGATGCCGACAACGTCATCGAACTGCTGATCGTGCATGGCGCCGTGACGCCTGACGAGACCGCCATGACGGCGGCCTGCAAGAAGCTGTCCAAAGCCCTTCATCGGCATTTGCAGGTGCACGTGATCTCCGTCGCCAGATTCAATGGCCTTGCCGATCACGACACGCTCGCGGCCAAACTGGCGAGCGCTTCGGCGTTCGAGATCATCGCGCCGGGCGACACCAAGGCGCAGTTGCCGGCCGAGCGGCTCGGGCTGCTGCAAAGTGCGAAAAAGAAGCTGGCCGCGTTGTCGCTGGCCCAGCACCGGCGCGAGTCGCGATAAGGCGCACTACCGCTTCGCGCCCTGCCTCGTCGTGCCCGGCCTCACGCCGTCGGCGCTCCTGTGCCGCGGAATCCAGTACGCCAGCGTCCCGGCCGCGGCAAAGGCGATCAGCCCGGTCACGGCGATGCCCGCAGCCAACGACAGCCCGCCGGCCAGGAGGGACAGCAGCGCCGGACCGCACGAGGAGCCGATGTCGGACATCAGGCGCCAGATGCCGAGGAAGTGTGCGCGCCCGTGGCGCGGGGACTGGTCGGCGCCGAGGGTCATGATCATCCCGGACCCGATGCCGTTTCCGAAACCGATGGCCAATGAGGCGAGCAACAGCGTCAGGGCACCGGACGTCAAGGGCATCAGCAGCATGGCCAGGCCCATGATCAGCATCGACGGCACGGCGACCCAGCGCCTGCCTTTCCTGTCCATCACCTTGCCGGCCGGATAGAACACCAGCATGTCGATAGCGCCCGCAAGACCGTAGATCAGCGAAGCCACCGAAGGGGCCAGCAGCAGGTGGTCGGCCCACAGGGGAATCACGGCCTGGCGCGAAGCCCGCACCGCGCTGACGAGGACCACGCCGATGCCGAGCGTGAGGAACACATGGCGGTGATCCCGCAGCGTGGAAACGACGGAGGTCGAAGCGGGTGCCGCCTGCCCGGGCGGACCGGTGGCACCGCGAGGTCGGGGATGCGGGCGCCTATCGCGGCGGCCCCCATCACCGCCACGATGCCGACCACATAAGCGGCCTGCAGGCCGAATGCATGCACCGCCGCCGCCGCCAGGAAAGGCCCGGCAAACATGCCGATGCGCATGACGCCGCCCAGCGTCGACAGTGCCCGGGCCCGGTATTCGACAGGCACGGCTTCGGTCATGTAGCTCTGGCGCGCCAGGTTGTAGACCGCCTGCGACATCCCCACCATGAAGCATCCCGTGGCGAACAGGCCCAGATGGGTCGTCAGCACGCACAGGAGCATGCCGAGACCGCTCCACACACCCGCCGCGACGATGGCCCAGCGCTCGCCCCAGCGCATCGTGATCATCGAGGCGGGAATGTTGTTGAGCAGCGAGCCGATGCCGATCATCGCAATCACCAGCGCCGCCATGGGCACGGAAGCCCCCAGGCCACGCGCCGTCAGCGGCACGATCGGCAGGATGGCCCCCTCGCCCAATCCGAACAACAGCGAGGGCGCAAAGGCCGGCACGGCGATGCGCCACAGGGAGAACGAGGTTGCGGGCGAAGAGGTCGAATCGGCGGGCGGGGATGACATGCGCAGAGGGGTTCGGGTAGTGGCCGTCGCCCGCCTGGCGGACAAGACAGCGTGATTGTCTCGCCGCCGGCGAATTCCTGCAGTGCCCCGGCACCCGGTCGATCACGCGCATGCGCCCTGCGTTGCAGGGCGAGTGGCGTGCAACAGGACACTTGGTATCGTTTCACGCAACCCGCGCACAAACTTCACCCTGACTTCACCTGCCCCGAGCACACTGCCCTTCGACAGTGGTTCGGCGCTGGTAGAGGCCAGGGAGAAAAAAGCCGCTCAGGGAACCGCCTCGATGCCGGCCACTGTCACTCTCTCGTCTTCTGATCTTGCCGCACCACGATCGCGGCAGTGACCGCTCAGAAGGTGACCCACTCCCTGTCGTTCTCGCGCTGGCCGCCCTTCGTATTGCCAAGCACCGGCACGGCTGATGCACCGTTGGAAATGCGCTGCGCCCGAGCAGGGGCCGTGGCGCTTTTTTCTTTGGCGCGCCGTTCGCCGCCGTGCGCCGCGCGGGAGGACAGCTCCGTCTCGGCGCGCTCCGCTCGCCAGCCCGTCCCCAACTGGAAGAACTCGACGAGCGAAGACAGCCGCACCGCCTGGCTCTTGAGGCTTTCCGCGGCGGCAGCCGATTCTTCGACCAGCGCAGAGTTCTCCTGGGTCATCTGGTCCAGCTGCGTCACCACCGAGTTGATCTGGTCGATCCCGGCCGCCTGCTCGACCGCTCCCGCACTGATTTCGCTGACGGTGTGGGAGACGCGCTGAATGCTCTCGACGATCTTGCCCATCGTCGCGCCCGCATCGTTGACCAGTTGGGTGCCTGATCCCACCTTGTCGACCGATGCTTCGATCAGCGTCTTGATTTCCTTGGCCGCGACCGCGCTGCGTTGCGCGAGGTTGCGGACCTCGCTCGCCACCACGGCGAAGCCCCGTCCCTGTTCGCCCGCCCTGGCGGCTTCCACGGCCGCGTTCAGTGCCAGGATGTTGGTCTGGAAAGCGATGCCGTCGATCGTGCCGATGATGGCGGCGATCTTCTGCGAACTCCCGTGGATGTCACGCATCGTCTCCACCACTTCCGAGATGACTTCCCCGCCGTGCACCGCGACCTGCGATGCGGCCTGTGCCAGCTGGTTGGCCTGCTGCGCGGCTTCGGACGCCGTCTTGACGGTGGTCGTGAGTTCTTCCATCGATGCCGCGGTCTGCTGAAGGCTGCCGGCCGTCTTCTCCGTGCGGCTGGAAAGGTCGACGTTGCCCGAGGCGATCTGGGCGCTTGCCGTGGCCACGGAATCGCTGCTCTCGCGCATGCCGGTCAGGGTCTTGATCAGGTTGTCGCGCATCGCCGCGAGCGCCCTGAGCAAGTCGCCCACTTCGTCCTTGCTGCTGGCGCTCAGGCTGCGGGTGAGATCACCGCGCGCGACGGCCTCCGCCAGGCCGACGGCTTCCTTCAGCGGAATCACGATGCCCCGTGCCACGCTCCACGACAACAGCACGGCCAGCAAGATGGCAACGCCGGTGCCCGAAGCGATGAGGAAGAACCCGGTGGTGAACGTCTGGTTGCTCTCTTCGGCTTCGGCCTTGGCGCGATCCTCGTTGTGCTTGACCAGCTGAGTCAGCGGCTCCTTCAAGGCAAGGAAGGTCTCCCGCGCCTCGCCATTGAGCAGCTCGATGGCTTCGGCCCGCCGCTCTTCCTGGACCAGCCGTTCCACCTTGGCGTGCGACGCGGTCCATGCCGGATACCGGGCCTTCACCCGGTCGTAGATGGCCTGCTCGGTCGCATCGCCGATCGACGCCGGGTAAGCCTTGTCGATGTCTTCGTAGGCCTTGGAGGTCTCGGCGATGGACTGCCGGACGGCCGCGGCTTCGGCCGCCGGCATCGTCGCCAGGCGGAATTCGAGCAGGCGCACCCGGTTCGCGATCTCGCTCATCTGGCCCGCATCGCGAACGCTCGCCATGCGCGCCGTCACCATGAAGTTGGTCTGATCGTTGAGGCGATCGAGGCGGTGGATCGAAATCACGGCCATCACGATCATCAGCAACACGATGCTGAGAAAGGCAAGTGCCAGCTTGGCGGAGATTCTGAGATTTCTGAAAAGCGTCATGGCGGTTGGGTCCAGGTTGCGGGGCGGGGTCGGTACCGTGCGTGGCGCCGCGCCCATGTCTATTGCTGCCTCCTGTCTATCGGCAGCGGTGACCCACAACGCATCTGACATATGTCATGCCCGGCGTCCTGACGGGATTTCATCGATCCCTCGGGCTGCCCCTGCTAGAGTGCATAGGGCTCGCGTCGTTCGTCGCGAGACGCGTGTCCAGCGTGACCAGGCTGGCGGTGAGTTCGGTGACCCGGGGGCAACGGCGATGGCGTCGAGGATGATGGAAAACGGAAACTTCGACGCAGCAACAACGGCCGACGTGCTGATCGTCGAGGATCAGGCGCTCGTGAGCGCCGGCATGCGCGGCCTTCTGCAGAAGGCCGCGCCGCATTACCGGGTGCACGAGGAATCCTCGTACCAGGGGGCGATTGCTCGCCTGGCGGCCAACTCGTTCCAGTTCGTCTTCATCGACATCCACCTCGGCTCGGAGGCCTCCGGCCTGGACGTCCTGCGTTTCGTGCGCGAACGCGAAATGCCCTGCCACGCCATCATGCTGTCGGGCGACGACGACCGTGCGCTGGTTCTCTCCTGCATCGCGCAGGGCGCGTCTGGCTACATCACGAAGGCCACCGGAGACGGTGGCGTCTTCTCGGCCGCCATCCAGACGGTTCTCGACAACGGGATCTATCTTCCGGAATCGATCCTCGAGCGCGCTCCCAGGAGCGAGACCGCCGCGGGCGCCTATGGCTGCACCGCCGCATCGCTGGGGCTGGCGCCCAGGCAGCGCGAGGTTCTCTATTACCTGTGCCAGGGCCTGCCCAACAAGGCCATCGCCAACCGCATGGGCATCAGCGAAGGGACGGTCCGAAAAAGCTATGTCTCGGAACTGCTGCGATTCTTCGGCGTGGCCCGGCGCACGGAACTGCTGATCGAGGTGTCTCGCCGGCGCATACGGATTGCCGTGCCGGGCTCGGAGGGTTCATGAAGGCCGCGAAGGCCGCGAACGCCGCTCACGTCGCGATTGCGGGCCTTCTTCGAATCGTCTTCTGCTGCGCGTTGGTGCTTGCCTGCCATGTCGCCTCGGCCGATGCCGGTCACAGGGTGCTGCAGGTGGATTACCTGGTCGAAGACGGCACGCCGCTTTCGTTGCCCGAGGTCACGGCGCTTCCCGAAAAAGCCTGGAAACGCCGGCCCTGGTCATCGGCCAGCTATGGCTTCGCAACAGCGCCCCACTGGTTCAGAAGCGATCCGCTCACCGCGAGCCCCGGCGACGCGGGCACCCTGATGGTGGAGGTGGGCTACCCCCTGCTCGATCATCTCGACCTGTACGTCAAAGCCGGCGCAGCCACGTCCTGGACGCGGTGGAGCCTGGGCGACCGGCTGGCTTTCGCGCAGCGTCCCTACAACGCGCGAAGCTTCGTCGTGCCGGTGTCCGTGCAGCCCGGCGACAAGGTGGAGATTCTCGCGAGGGTGCAGACCGAAGGCGCGATGCGCTTTCCTCTGGGCATCTGGCAACCGCGGGAATTCGAGAAGGCCGAACACACGGCGCTGCTGGCCAACGGCATCTATGTCGGGCTGATGGGCGGGCTGTTCTTCTGCCACCTCATCATCTTCCTGGTCGTGCGCGAGCGCATCTATCTCTACTACGTCGGATGGATCCTGATGACCGCGGGATTCGTCCTCAGCTACAACGGCATCGCGTTCCAGTACCTCTGGCCCGAGGCCACGGCATGGAACGACTGGTCGCGGATCGTCTTTCTCCTGCTCGCGGCCGGGCTCTTCACGTCCTTCACGATTCAATTCGTCAGCAATGCCGCAACTGTGGCGCGGCGGTGGCACTGGGCGCCGGTGCTGCTGGCGGTTGCCCTGGCCATGGGCGCGAGCGGGCTGCCCTTTCCCCAGGCAGTTCGGATGGCGTTCCTGGTGCAGTTCGTGGCCATGGTGGTGTGCTTCGGTCTCGCGCTCGGCAAGGTCCGGGCCGGCCATGCCCACGTCCGTGTCTTCCTGGTGACGTTCTCGGGCGTCCTGATCGGCGCCGTCCTCAACACGCTGGATATGTTGGGAATCACCGCCCGTTTCGGAGGCTCCATCGATTTCGAGGTGGCGCCGCAGGTGGGCTCGGCACTCGCGGTGCTTCTGTTCTCGGCGGCGTTGGCCCACAGGCTGCTCGAAGAGCGCCGCCAGCGCGCCATCGCGGCGGAGCATGCGCGGACCAACGCGACACTGGCCGACTCCATGCGCGTGCAGCAGGAGCGCTCCGAGCTCCTGCTGAAAATCAAGGACCGTCTGCGCACCGATGCCGAGCGCAGGGACCAGCGAAAATCCCGCTTCCTGGCCGATGCCATCCACGATTTGCGCCAGCCGCTGCAGGTGATCGGGAACGCACTCGAACCCATCGGTGAAGCCATTCAGGCGGGTCGCACGGCCGACGCTCTTGGCCTCGCCGGGATGGCGAGCCGCGCAGCCGGCAACATGCGCGCCCAGCTGGCCGCCATCATGGATCTCTCGCGGCTGGAGTCGGGCTTCGTGAAGGCGGAGCTGTCCGACTTCGACCTGGTGGCGCTGCTCAGGGACACGGTCGAGCAGACCAGGGCCATCGCCCACGAAAGCAGTACCTGCGTCGAATTCGATGCGCCGCCGGGGAAGCCGGTGTTCGTGAGGAGCGACCGCCACTTCCTCCAGCGCATTCTCTTGAATCTCGTCAGCAACGGCGTCAAGTACCGGTCCGCGGAAGGGGGACGCCGCAGCCACGTGCGCCTGCTCCTGACGGCGCACGGCGAGCTCACGCGCCTGGCCATTCAGGACAACGGCCTCGGAATAGCCGAGGAAGCCCTGCGCAGCGACATCATCTTCCGCCCCTTCGTCCAGCTGAACAATCGGCATGCCGAGGCGGCCGACAAGGGCGTGGGCCTGGGGCTGTCGATCGTCTCGGCCATGCTGAAACTGCTCGACGGCCATCAGCTTTCCATCCAGTCCGAGGTGGGCGTGGGAAGCACCTTCACGCTGGAGATTCCGGCATCGGTGATCGCACCGGCCTTCGACGGCATTGCTCTCGACGACTTCATGGCCGGCGGCGTCGAAGCGAGCCGCGGCAAGTACGTCGTGCTGATCGAGGACGACGAGCTGGTCAGGCAGTCGCTCGCTGCGGTATTCAATGCGCACGGCGTGTTGTACGAAGCGTGGGGGTCGATCGAGGAGATGAGGCGACAACTGCCGCTGACCGAGCGGGCGCCCGATGTCCTGCTCAGCGACTATCGTTTGCCGGACGGGAAAACCGCCCTCGATGCGATCGAACTGATGCGCGCGCACTGGGGCGATGTGCCCACCCTCATCGTGACCGGCGAGTCGCTGAACTCCTATGCGCTCACGTCCTTGCGCGGGATCCCGATCTGCTACAAGCCCGTGGCGCCTCTGGACCTGCTGCGGCGGATTGCCGCCAGCGCGAGGCGCGAGGCCGAGCCGCCGGGTGCTGCCGGCGGCGACGATCAATCGCTGTAGCTTTTCCCGACCCGCATCAGCTCCGGCGTACCGATCACCTCGTTGAGTGCGTCGAAATCCAGCATCTGCGAGCGCCAGGGCTGCGTGGTGCGGTGCCGGTGCAGGCTCGCGTAGTAGCCCTGAAGGGTGTGCACCACCGCACGGGCGGTGCCGCCGGGGAAGATGGCGATGCGAAAACCGTGCCTTTGCAGGGCGTCCGCATCCTGGATCGGCGTCTTGCCGCCTTCGACCATGTTGGCCAGCAGCGGCACCCGGTGCGCGAAGCGGCTGCAGGCCGCATCCATCTGCTCGGGCGAACGCAATGCCTCGATGAAGAGCGCGTCCACACCGCATGCGAGGTACGCTTCGGCCCGCTCCAGTGCGGCGTCCAGGCCCTCCACCGCTACCGCGTCGGTACGGGCCAGGATCAGCGTGTCGCTCGACGCACGCGCGTCGAGCGCGGCCTTGAGCTTTCCGACCATCTCGCGCTCGGGCACCACGGCCTTGCCGTCGAGGTGCCCGCAGCGCTTGGGGAAGGTCTGGTCCTCGACCTGGATCATGGCCGCGCCCGCGCGTTCGAAACCGCGCACGGTGCGCTGCGTGTTCAGCGCATTGCCGAAGCCGGTGTCGGCATCGACGATCACCGGCAGGCGCACGCGCTCGGTGATGTGCGCAAGCGTGTCGGCCACCTCGGTGAAGGTCGTCAGGCCGATGTCGGACCGGCCGAGCCGCGTATAGGCGATGGATGCGCCCGATAGGTACAGCGCCTCGAAGCCCGCCTGCTCGGCCACCAGCGCGCTCAGCGCGTCGTACACGCCGGGGGCCAGCACCACGTCGGGCTTCGCCAGGCGGCTCTTGAGGGTGTGATTCGTCATGCCGACGTCTCCTTGGATCGAATGAGCGCGGCGGCCGTGCGCGCCGCGATGAAGCCACCGGCCAAGGCGCTCAGCAGTCCGTTGCCGGAGAGGTAGCCCCACACCGCGTCGCCGGAAACGCCACCGGCCGCGCCGCCTGCGGCCAGCAGGTTGGGCAAGGGGGTACCGTCCTCGCGCAGCACGCGCGTGTCGGCGGCAATGTCGAGGCCACCCTGGGTGTGGAAGAGCGCGCCTGTCACCTTGACCGCGAAATACGGGGCGTCGAGACCGCGTGCGAACACGCGTCCATCGGGTGCCGGCGCGCCGTCTCGCAGCGTGTCGAGCGTTTCTTGCAGCACGGCGTCGTCGCAGCCGATGCAGGCGGCCAGTTCGCGCACCGACTCGCATCGGCGCAACGCGCCGGCCGCTTCGGCGTCGCAGAAATCCGGAAAGCCCCGTGCCAGCGCGAGCAGCGGTGTGTCGAACACGTTCCATGCCACGCCGCCGGGCTGCGCCAGCACATGCACCGCAGCCTCCGAGTAGCCCTGCGTCTCGTCGTGAAAGCGCCGACCCTCGCGGTTGATCTGCACCCCGCCTTCCATCATCACGGCCCACGACATCAGCGCGCCCTGCGGGGTGACCCAGGAACCGTGCCCCTGGTAGCCGCCCAGGTCGCGCAGCCGCGTGCCCAGCGCCTGCCCCCAGAGGATGGCGCTGCCGTCGTTGCCCACATGGCCGCCGAATGCGGCCTCGGCCATCTCGGGCAGCAGCGCGCGCACCATCTGCGCATTGCCTCCGAAACCATTGCAGGCCAGCAGCAGCGCATCGCAGCCGAGCGTCTCGCGCCGGCCGTCGGGGCGCAGGTAGTCGATGCCGATCACGCGGTCGTCGGCGTCGAGCACCAGCGTCTCGACCACGGCCTGCGTCAGGACCGGAATGCCCGCGGCTTCGGCCGCCGCCTGGAGCCTTGCCATCAGCGCGGCGCCGGTCTTCTGGGGCAGCGTGTGCATGCGGTGCACGCTGTGGCCGGGGTAGAGAAAGCCGTCGAGCAGCGTCCAGTCGAAGCCGTGGCGCGCCTGCAGCGCATCGAGCGCCGGGCCGATGGCGGCGGCATACGCATCGACCAGCACCGGCGCGGCGCGGCCGTGCGCCTTGGCCTGGATGTCGGCGGCGAATCGCGCGGCGCTGTCGTCGACACCGTGCGCGCGTTGCACGCGCGTGCCCGGCGCGGGAATGAAGCCCGACGACAGTGCCGTCGAGCCGCCCGGCTGCGCATCGCGTTCGAGCACCACGCAATCGACGCCTGCATCCGCCAGCATCAACGCGGCCGTGAGCCCGCAGGCACCGCCTCCGACAACGGCCACCGACACATGCGCGTCGGCCGGAAGCGACGCCGCACGGCGGACGGTTCGCACGGGCGCCGTCGTCATGCCAGCGAATCCGCGAAGGGTTGGCACGTCGTGACCTCGGCCACATTGCGCATGTCGGCCAGCGCTGTCTGGTGGCGCTCCTCGCCGAAGGCCGCGCAGCCGTCCGCCAGCACCAGCGTGCGGTAGTCGCGCATGTGGGCGTCGCGCACGGTGCTCGCCACACCGCCGTTGGTCACGATGCCGCACACGGCCACCGTGTCGATGCCCGCGCGGCGCAGCACCCAGTCGAGCTGGGTGTTGAAGAATGCCGAGTACGCGACCTTGCTGACCGCCACGTCGATCAGACCGGTTAGCGCATCCACGTTCGCCTGCCCCCAGCTGCCGGGCGCGAAGTCGCCCTTCCTCAGGTATGGGCGCAGCGCCTTGAGATGCGGCGACACCATCGGCTCTCCGCTCGCATCGGGCCACAGCGTGAACTGGCTCGCGACGACCAGTCCACCGGCCGCCTTCAGCGCGCGTGCCACGGCTGCCACGCGCTCGGGCAGCGGCAAGGCGGGCGGATTGGTGTCGCCGCCGCGTGCGTAAGCGCCCTTCGCGTCCAGGAAGTCGTTCTGCAGATCGATGATGACCAGCGCCGTATTGGCCGCGACGATGCGTTGCCCTTCGCTCATGACGGCCTCACCAGCAGGTTGCCGTACGCATCGACCTCGGCATGGAAGCCCGGCTCCAGCCAGACGGTGGTGTCGGCCTGCTCCAGGATGGCGGGGCCGTCGATGCGCGCGCCCACCGGCAGTTCGAGGCGGGCGTAGCGCGCGGCGTCGTGCCACTGGCCCTGATGGAACACGCGCTGCGTGCCCAGCGGCGCAATGCTGCCCTCGCCTTCGGGCGCCAGCACGGCCAGGTCGAACTTGGGCCGCACGCCGATGCGCGCATAGCGCAGGTTCATCGCGCGGATCGCGATGCCGTCAAGCACGCGGCCGAAGGCGGCGCTGTAAGCGGCTTCGAAGGCGGCGCGGACCGATGCGGCGGTCAGCGGCGTCTTGCCGGTGTCGGCCAGCGTCACCGGCAGCGTGTGCGTCTGGCCCGCGTAGAGCATGTCGAGCGCCACCACCTCGCGCACTTCGTCGAAGCGCACGCCCGACGAATCCAGCCGCTGCTGGCAGCTGGCGGCCAGTTCGTCGATGCGGCGCCGCAGGTCGGCCACGTCGAGATCGGCCAGCGGCGTGTTGAGGGTCTGCACCGCGTCATGCCGCATGTCGGCGATCACACAGCCGAGCGCCGAGGTGACACCGGGATAGCGCGGCACGATGCCGGTGGCCACGCCCACTTCACGCATCATCGCGCACACGTGCAGCGCTCCGCCGCCGCCAAAGGGCATGTAGGCGAAGCGGCGCGGGTCGTGCCCGCGCTCGATGGAGACCAGACGGATCGCGCCGGCCATGCGTGCATTGGCCACAGTCAGGATCGCCTCGGCCGCCGCATGCACGTCGAGCCCCAGCGGGCGCGCCACGTGCACTTCGATGGCCTCGCGCGACTTCTGCGCATCCAGCGCCGCGAGCAAACCGCCACCCAGCGGCCGGTCGGCGGCGATGCGCCCGAGCAGCACGTTGGCATCGGTCACCGTAGGGCGCATGTTGCCGCGTCCGTAGCATGCCGGCCCGGGCACGCTGCCCGCCGACTCCGGCCCGACCTGGAGCATGCCGCTGGCGTCGACGGACGCGATGGAGCCGCCGCCGGCGCCGATGGTCTCGATCTGGATCATCGGCGAGCGGATCACCATGCCGAACTCGATGGCTGTCTGCGCCGCCAGCGCGGCCTCGCCGTTGGCCACCAGCGACACGTCGAACGACGTGCCGCCCATGTCGCCCGTGATGGCGTTCGGAAAGCCCGCCGCACGCGCGATTGCCGCGCAGGCGATGACGCCCGCCGCCGGGCCCGAGAGCGCGGTGCGCACCGGCAGGTCGCTCGCGGTCTGGCGCGACATCACGCCGCCGTTGCTTTGCACCACCAGCAGTTCGCCCGCGAAGCCCTGCGCACGCAGGTCGCTCTCCAGGCGTCCGAGGTAGCTGCCCACCACCGGCTGCAGCGCCGCGTTGAGCGTGGCGGTCGAGCAGCGCTCGAACTCGCGGATCTCGGGCAACACCTCGCTGGCCGAGGTGACGTGCGGGTTCGGCCAGATCTCGCGCACCGCCGCCACCGCGAGGCGCTCGTTCTCGGGGTTGGCGTAGGTGTTGATGAAGAACACGCAAACCGCCTCGCAGCCGGCTTCGAGCAGCGAACGCGCTTCGGCGCGCACCTGCGCCAGGTCGACTGCCGTGTGCAGCGTGCCGTCGGCCAGCACGCGCTCGTCGACCTCGCGGCGCAGGTCCCGCGGCACCACCGGCAGGAAGCTGCCGCGCAGGCCCCAGGTCTGCGGGCGGTCGCGGCGGCGCATCTCGAGCACGTCGCGAAAGCCGCGCGTGGTGATGATTCCGGTGCGCGCCACCTTGCGCTCGAGCAGCGCATTGGTGCCGACCGTGGTGCCGTGCACGATGGTGGCGATGGCCGCGGCCGAATCGGCCACGCGCGCCACGCCGTTCATGAAGCCGCGCGCTTCCTCGCCACGCGTGGAAGGCACCTTGACGATGCGCGCGGTGCCGTTGGCTTCGTCGAGCACGAAGAGGTCGGTGAAGGTGCCGCCGACATCGACGCCGACGACCAGGGATTTGCCAGGGGAACTCATTGGGACGCTTTCTTGTCGTTGCTGCCGTTGGTCACATAGCCCATGGCCACATCGGCTGCTCGCTGTTCGAGGGGCCGCTCGGCGGCGTGGCCCCAGCCGCCGCCGCCGGGGGTTTCGAGGCGCACGCGCTCGCCGCGCGCCAGCGTGATGCCACGCATCTTCGACACCATGGGCGGCGTATGCCATTCGCCGGCGTTCTCGTAGCGGAACACGTTGACGGCACCGCTGCCGCCGCCCGCGATGCCCTTGGGCGGCGAAGTGCCGCGCTCGCCGAAGACGAACACTTCCGCATCCTTCTCGAGCAGCTCGATTTCGTAGACGGCCCCCAGGCCGCCCCGATGCTGGCCATCGCCGCCGGAGTCGGCGCGCAGCGACCATTCGGTGAATCGCACGGGATACGCCGCCTCCAGAATCTCCAGCGGCGGAATCGTTGCCGTGGAGATCGGCGCGTTGCCGTGCGCCAGGCCGTCGCCGCCCGAATGGCCGCCATGGCCGCCGCCGAAGAAGCTGAACATCACCCAGCGCTGGCCCTCGCGGCCCTTGTCGCTGCGATGCCCGGCAATCGACAGCGCATTGATGGTGCCGTAGGCCTGCGCCACGGCGCGCGTGGGATCGGCCTGCGCGGCGGCGCTGAAGATCACGTCGATCATGCGCAGGATGGTCTCGGTGTAGCCGCCGACCGGGCGCGGGCGCTCGCAGCTGATCACCAGCTTGTCGGGAATGACGAAGTCCACCGCGTCGAGCACCCCCGCGTTCGCGGGCACGTCGGGAAACAGGTGCTTGAGCGCGACGTAGCAGGCAGCCACCGCGGTCGCGCGCGAGATGTTCACCGGCCCCGCGCATTGCGGCGACGTGCGCGAGAAATCGAGTGTGAGCCGGTCGCCCGCCACGGTCATGTCCAGCGCGATGGTCAGCGGCTCGTTGACGATGCCGTCGTTGTCCAGCACATCCTCGAAGCTGTAGCGCCCGTCGGGCAGCGAGGCGATGTGCGAGCGCATCAGGCGCAGCGCGCGGCCGCGCAGTTCGCCCAGCGCGTTCATCACCAGGTCGTCGCCGTACTCGTCGAGCAGGCCGTTCAGCCGCCTGGCGCCGAGTTCCAGCGCGGCGAGCTGGCCGTTCAGGTCGCCCCAGAGGCTGTCGGGCAGGCGCGTGTTGGCCTGCAGGATGGCGAGCACGTCGGCGTCGAGTTCGCCATTGCGCACGATGCGCACGGGCGGGATCTGCACCGCCTCCTGCCAGCATTCGGTGGCGGCGGGGTTGTAGTTGCCGGGTACCGCGCCGCCGACGTCGTGCCAGTGGGCGGCCGAGGCCATGTGGCAATACAGCTTGCCGTTGCGGAAGAAGGGCTTGACCAGCTTGAAGTCGTTGGCGTGCGTGCCGCCGTCGTAGGCGTCATTGTTGATCCAGACGTCGCCGTCCTTCATCCCGCCGCGGGCGTCGGCGGCCTTGGCCGTGGCCCGCACGGCGAAGGCCATGGCACCCACGAACACCGGCAGGCCCGACTTGCCCTGCACCAGGGTGTCGCCGGTGACGGCGTCGTACAGGCCGTGGCAGGCGTCGTGCGCCTCGGCGATGATGGGATTGAACGCGCTTCGATAGAGCGTGGCATCCATTTCGTCGGCCACCTGTTCGAGGCGGCCGCGCAGCACGGCGAGCGTGACGGGGTCGAGGGTCGGGGCGCAAGAGAGATCAGGCATCGGGGGCTTTCGTGAAGGCGGTTCGGGCAGCGCGCTGGCGCAGCTGGTTCAACAATCCGCCGGCGCGGACCATGTCCATGAGAAATCCGGGCACCGGCTCGCAAGCCAGGCGCCGTGCGCCGGGCGCGACGATCTCCGGCGAGCCCGTGTCGAGGGCGATCTGATCGCCCTCGCTCAGCGTCTCGGCCTCGGCGCAGGTCAGCAGCAGCAGCCCCACGTTGAAGGCATTGCGAAAGTAGAGGCCGCTGTACGAGGGCGCGATGACCGCCGCCACGCCCAGTTGCACCAGCACGGCGGCGGCCTGCTCGCGCGAGGAACCGATGCCGAAGTTGGGCCCGGCCACCAGCACGTCGCCGGGCGCCACGCCCGCGGCGAAGTCGGGGCGGATGGCCTCCAGGCAGTGCTTCGCGATCACGTCGATGCCGTGCTTCATGGCATGGCCCGGCGCGAGCAGGTCGGTGTCGATGTCGGCGCCCAGGCGCCAGACGCGATGGGTGGCCCGGGTGACGCTCATGCCAGCACCTCGCGCGGATCGGTCACGCAGCCGCGCAGTGCCGCGGCGGCCACCGTGTAGGGTGAGCCCAGGTACACCTGCGCGGTCGGCGAGCCCATGCGGCCCTTGAAGTTGCGCGCCGTGGTCGAGATGACGGTGATGTCGTCGCCCATCGGGTCGCCATAGCCCGAGCAGGCTCCGCACGCGGTCGGAAACAGCTCAGCGCCCGCGTCCATCAGCGCCTGCAGAACGCCCTCGGCGCGCGCCTGCTCCTGGTCCTGGATGCTGGCGGGCGCGACGATCAGGCGGATGCCGGGCGCCACCTTGTGCCCGCGCAGCACCTGCGCCGCGGCGCGCAGGTCGTCGAGCTTCGCGCCGGTGCACGCGCCGATGTAGGCCACATCCACGCGCGTGCCCGCATAGCGGCTCACGCCGTGCGAGTTGGCCGGGCTGTGCGGCGCGGCGATGTGCGGCTCCAGCATGGCGGCGTCGAAGCGGTGGCGCGTGAAGTCCGCGTCTTCGTCGGTGAACCAGCGCGCCATGTCGGCGCGCGGTGCGCCCGCGCCTTCGAGGAAGGCGGCCGTGGTTTCGTCGGGCGCGATCAGCCCGGCCTGCGCGCCCAGTTCGGCGCTCATGTTCGACAGCGTCATGCGCTCCTGCATCGACAGCGCGGCCACCGCCGGCCCCGCGAACTCCACGGCCTGGTAGCGTCCACCGTTCATGCCGAAGCGCCCTATCATGTGCAGCATCATGTCCTTGGCGGTCACCCCGGCGGGCAGCGCGCCGTCCCACCACATGCGGATGGTCTCGGGCACGCGCAGCCATATCTCGCCGGTGACGACCACGCCCAGCATCTCCGTGCTGCCCACGCCGAACATGTAGGCACCGAATGCCCCGCCCGTTGGCGAGTGCGAGTCGCCGCCCACGCACAGCATGCCGGGACGGATGTGGCCGTGCTGCGGCACCACCACGTGGCAGATGCCCTGGCTGTCGTACACGTGCGGCAGCTGCTGGTCGCGCGCCCAGTCGCGCGCGATGCGCACGATGCGCCGAGAGTCGTCGTCGCGCTCGGGCACGTAGTGGTCCATCACCAGCACGATGCGCGAGCGGTCCCAGATCTGTGCGCCCAGTTCCTCGAGCATGGGTTTCAGGCGGCGCGGGCCCGAGGAGTCATGGAACATGGCGAGGTCGACGCCGCAGGTCACGATCTCGCCCACCGCCACGTGCGCCCGGCCGCTCGCGCGCGCGATGAGCTTCTGCGCCAGTGTCTGCGGCGCTGCGCGGCTTGGCATTCGGGTTGCTGCGGAAGCGCTCATTCCGGCTTGGCTCCTGAGAACTTGACGACCTTGGCCCAGCGCGGGATCTCGCTTTGCACGAACGCGGCGAACTGCTCGGGCGAGTTGCCGACCGCTACGGCACCCTCGGTGTCCAGCCGCTTGAGCATGTCGGGCTGCTGCAGCGCATGGCGCGCCGCGTCGCTGAGCTTGCGCGCCACGTCGGAGGGCAGGCGCGCCGGGCCGAACAGCCCGAACCACGCGCTCGACTCGTAGCCCGGCAAGGCCTCCGCGATGGCCGGGACGTCGGGGAACGCGGGCAGGCGCTTCGCGGTGGTCACGCCCAGCGCCTTGAGCTTGCCCGCCTGGATGTGTGCCTTGACGTTGCCTACCGCCGCGAACATCAGCTGCACCTGGCCGGCGAGCAGATCCTGCACGGCGGGCGCGGTGCCCTTGTAGGGGATGTTCACGATGTCCACGCCCGACTGCATCTTGAAGGCCTCGCCGGCCATGTGCAGCGAGGAGCCCACCGCGCCGATGGCGAAATTGAGCTGTCCGGGCCTGGCCTTGGCCAGCGCGATGAGCTCGCGCACGTCTTTCACCGGCAGGCTGGGACTGGCCACCAGGATGGACGGCGAGGTGGCCACGCAGGTGAGCGCGGTGAAGTCTTTCACCGGGTCGAAAGGCAGCGTGGGGTACAGCGTGGCATTGATGGCGTGGCTGGTGAAGCTCAGCAGCAGCGTATTGCCGTCGGGCGCGGCCTTGGCGACCGCGTCGGCGGCGATGTTGCCGCCCGCACCGGGCCTGTTCTCGACGATCACGGTGCGGCCCAGGGCGGGGCCCATGCTGACGGCCAGCGAGCGCGCGAGCGTGTCGGTCGAGCCGCCGGCGGGCGCACCGACGAGGATGCGCACGGGCGCGTTGCCGACCTGCGCATGGGCGCCGGCGGCAAAGGCCAGCGCGGCCAGTGCGGCCAGTGCGGGGGGCGCGATGAGGATGTCACGGCGTTTCATCGGGAGGTCTCCTTGTATTTCTTGAAGGGCTCGGTGGGCTCACAGGCCCAGGTACGCACGCCGCAGCTCGTCGCTGCGCATCAGCGCATCGGGCTTGCCGGAGAAGCGCACGCTGCCGTTCTCCAGCACGTAGGCGCGGTCGGCGATCTCCAGCGACTGGCCCACGTTCTGCTCGACCAGCAGCACCGCGAGGCCGCCGTCGCGCAACTCGCGAATGAGCGTGAACATTTCTTCCACCAGCAGCGGCGACAGGCCGAGCGAGGGTTCGTCGAGGATCAGCAGCACCGGCTCGGCCATGAGCCCGCGCGCGATGGCCAGCATCTGCTGCTCGCCCCCGCTCATGGTGCCGGCGTGCTGCGCCATGCGTTCGCGCAGGCGCGGGAAGATGTGGAACATCTTCTCGACGTTGGCCGCGCGGCGTGCGCGTGCGCGCGTGAAGGAGCCGAGCTCCAGGTTCTCCAGCACGCTGAGGTTGGGAAACACCTTGCGCCCTTCGGGCACCTGGATGAGGCCGGCCTTGACCACGTCGCGGTAGTGCGCACCGCTCAGGTCCTTGCCGTCGAAGCGCACGCTGCCGCTCCATGCGGGCACCAGCCCGCAGACCACCTTGTTCAGGGTCGACTTGCCCGCGCCGTTGCTGCCGAGCAGCGCGACCATCTCGCCGGCGTCGACCTGCAGGTCGACGCCGCGCAGCACCTCTACGCGGCCATAGCCGCCGCGCAGGCCCTGGATGTCGAGCAGCGCGCTCATGCGGATGCTCCCGCAGCGGCCTTGCGCAGCCGCGCCGCCGTGCCGTGGCCCAGGTACGCCTCGACGACCCGGTCGTCGGAAGTCACCTGCGCCGGGTTGCCCTCGGCGATGAGCCGGCCCTGCGCCAGCACCCATACGTGCTCGGCGAGGTTCATCACGGCCTGCATCACGTGTTCGATCATCAGCACGGTCACGCCGCTGTCGGCGATGCCGCGCACCACCGGCATCATCTCGGCGATCTCCTGCGGGTTGAGGCCTGCGAGCACTTCGTCGAGCAACAGCAGGCGGGGGCGCGTGGCAAGCGCGCGGGCGAGTTCCAGGCGCTTGCGGCCGGCCACGGTGAGGTCCGATGCGGCCTTGTCCAGCTGCGGCGCCAGGCCCACGCGCTGCGCGACCGCCTCGGCGTTGCGCAGTGCCTCGGCGCGGTTGCGCACGTGCAGGTGCGCGCCCACGGCGATGTTCTCGCGCACGGTCTGCGCGGCGAAGGGCTTCACGATCTGGAAGGTGCGCGTCATGCCGAGCACCGCATTGCTGTGCGGCTCGTGGCCGGTGATGTCCTGCCCGGCGAAGCGCACGCTGCCGGTGTCGGGCTTCAGGAAGCCGGACATCAGCGCGAACAGCGTGGTCTTGCCCGCGCCATTGGGACCGATCAGCGCCGTGAGGCTGCCCTGCGTGACGGCCAGGCTCACGTCCTGCACGGCCTTCAGGCCGCCGAAGGAGCGCGAGATGCCGTCGAGTTTCAACAAGGGCTCAGTCATTGCGCTCTCCCTTCGCCTTCCACAACTGCCGCACCGACAGGCCCAGCCCCGCCACGCCGCGCGGCAGGAAGATCACGATCAGCACGAGCACCGTGCCGTAGATGACCATGTTGATGCCCGGCAGCTCGCCGAACAGGTTGCGCGTGAGGTCCGACAGCAGATGCAGCACGGCCGCGCCCAGCACCGGCCCCCACAGCGTGCCCATGCCGCCCACGATGGCCGCGACCAGCGCCTCCACCGAGGTGACGGAGCCGTAGGCGATGCCCGCGTCGATGTACTGGAACACCTGCACGTAGAACGCGCCGGCCGCGCCCATGAAGGCGGCCGACAGGCCGATGGCCGCGAGCTTGACGCGAAACGGATTCACGCCCACGGCGCGCGCGGCGTCCTCGTTGTCGCGCACCGCCTGCAGGTAGGCCCCGAAGCGGCCGTTGCGCAGCCACCAGGTCACGAGCAGCGCCACGACCACCATTGCCTGCACCACCCACAGGTAGCCCGCGCGCGACGCGAACTGCATGTTGCCCACCGCTTCGCGCAGCGGCACCATGAGGCCGACGCCACCGCCGGTGAAGGGCACCGAAGTCGCGACGATGCGGAACACCTCGGCGAAGGCCAGCGTGACCAGCGCGAAGTAGGAGCCCTTCAGGCCATAGCGGAAGGTGAGCGCGCCGACGAAAAGGCCCACCACCGCGGCACCGGCCACCGCCAGCGGCAGCGCGACCCACGCGTTGATGCCACCCTGCAGCTGTGCGATGGCCTGGATGTAGGCGCCGGTGCCGAAGAACAGTGCGTGCCCGAAGGAGAACTGCCCGCCAAAACCGCCGAGGATGTTCCAGGCCTGCGCGATGAGCGTGGCGTAGAGCGCCATCATCACGAAGTTCAGCATGACGCCCGACTGGGTGACCAGAGGCACGCAGCCGACGACCACGGCAAAGAGCGCGATGGCTGCGAGCTGTCTGTATCCGGCGTTGATTCCCGCTTTCATGCCTTGGCTCCGAACATGCCCTGCGGGCGGAACAGCACCACGCCGATGAAGATGGCGAAGATGCCGATCTGCCCGAGCGACTCGCCCAGGTACAGGCCGCCGAGCGACTCGACCACGCCCACGAGGAAGCCGCCGATGAGCGCGCCCACGAAGCTGCCCATGCCGCCGAGCACGACGATGGTGAAGGCCACGAGCACGAAGCCGCTGCCGACCTGCGGGTTGACGTAGTACGCGGGCAGCAGGAAGCAAGCGGCCGCGCCGAGGCAGGCCAGGCCGATGCCGAAGCTCATTGCGTACACGTGGTCGACGTCGATGCCCATGAGCTTGGCGCCCTCTTTCTCCTTGGCGACGGCGCGAATGGCACGGCCCAGGTCGGTGCGGCCCATGATCCAGAACAGGATGCCCGAGACCACCAGTGCGCCGGCAAAGGCGACAAGCTTGGGCACCGCGATCATGGCGGGGCCGATGGCCACGGTGCTCAGCGAATAGGCGGTCTCGATGCTGCGGGTGTCGGACTTGAAGAACAGCAGCGCGAGGTTCTCCATGACGATGGCGATGCCCAACGTGGCGAGCAGGATGTTCTCGTCCTTGCCGTGGCCTGCCTTGTTGATGACGACGCGCTGCAGCGCGTAGCCCAGTGCGAACATGCCGACGATGGCGATGGGCAAGGCCATGTAGGGATCGATGCCCCAGCGCTCCTTCAGGAAGTACACGGTGTACAGCGCCAGCATCAGGCTTGCGCCATGGGCGAAGTTGATGATGTGCAACACGCCGTAGATGAGCGTGAGTCCCACGGCGATCAGGGCGTACACGGCGCCTGTCGTCAGTCCGTTGAGGACCGAGGGGAAAAGAATGTTGATGTCTGGCATGTGGCTGGCTGGTGCTTGGCTTCTTGTCTCTTCATGAAGGCCGCCCGCCATGCGGTGCCGGCCCCTCGGCTCAAGCCTTCAGCGGGAAGACGGGGTCCACTTCGCGGTAGTCGCGCGGGATGATCACCTTGATGTCGTTCTTCACCACCTGCGTCATCAGGGGCTGCGCGCCTTCGTTCTGTCCGTTGACGAACTTCGTGGGGCCGTACGGCATGATGTGATTCGAGAAGGTGCTCTTCTCCAGCGCGTCGATGATGGCGGCGCGCTCCGTCGACTTCGCGCGCTCGATGGCATCGGCCAGCAGCCACATCGAGGTGTAGGTCATGAAAACCTCGTAGCTGAAGAACTGGCCCTTGGCCTCCACGCGCTTGCGCAGTTCCTGCGAGCGCTTTTCCTTCGGATTGAACCAGTGGTTGCAGTCGATGATGCCGTTGGCCGCGTCCGGAAACTCCTTGACGAACTTGTAGCTCGACGCGGCGCCGCCCAGCACCGAGAAGATCGCCTTGGGCACTACCTTCTGCTGCTGCATGGTGCGCACCAGCAGTGCGTATTCGTTGTAGTAGTTGGCGGGGATCACGATGTCGGGGTTGACCGACTTCATGCGCAGCACGATGTTGTTGAAGTCGCGCGTGGGGTTGGCATGCTTGACCACCTCCTTCACCTCGAAGCCGTAGCCCGGGAGCTCGCGCGACAGCAGCTGCGCGGTGCCAGCGCCGAACAGCGACTCCTCGTGGATGATCATCACGCTCTTGGCGGGGCTGCCCGCGGCCTTGTTGAGCACCAGCAGGTTGGCCATGGCCACCTCGGTCGACTTCCTGTAGCCGGGACCGAAGCGGAAGGTGTTCTTCAGGCCGCGCTCGACGATCTGGTCGGCCACGCCCACATCCACCACATGCGGCAGGTTGTACTTGGCGGCGGCCTGCGTGGTGGCCAGGCAGATGGCCGAGGCGAAGGCGCCCACGATGGCCGAGACACCGGCTTCGTTCATCTTCTCGACCTCGGCCGCGCCGGCCTGCGGCTGCGACTGCGCATCGCCCAGCAGCGCCTCGAGCTTCGCGCCGCCGAGCGACTTGATGCCTCCCGCGGCGTTGATGTCCTCGATGGCCATGAGCGCACCCAGGCGGCACTGCTGGCCGGAATAGGCGAGCGCACCGGTGACCGGATGCAGCACACCGACCTTGACGGTCTTGGGCTGCGCGCCGGCCACGAGCGGGAAGGCGACGGCAGTGGCCAGGGCGGCGGACTGCGAAACGAAACTGCGGCGGTTCTGCATGGGGCTTTCCTTCTTCTTCAGTTGAACTGGGCTGACACGTCTTTGCTGACCCACACCTTCGCGTCGATGCTGCCCACGCGGGAGAGCTGCATCTCGTAGGTGTAGCGGTCGGGGCGATAGAGGCCGTGCAGCCACTGCACGGGCCGCTCGTCTTCGTCGTAGATCAGGCGGCGCACCGCGAGCAGCGCGGAGCCGACGGACACATCCAGGTGCTGTGCAAGCACGTTGTCCGCCAACCGCGCCGAAATGGTCTGGTGCGCGCGCCCCACCTTGACGCCGGACTCTTCCAGCAGCACGAGAATGGGCTTCTTCGACAGCTCGCGCCGGCCGAAGCGGCGTGCGATGGAGTCGGGCACATAGGTCGTGATGTGCGAGAGCGGCCCCTCCTTGGTGGAGCGCACGCGCACGGCCTTCTGAACCGGATCGCCGAGGTCTAGCTGCAGAGCCTGGGCGACCTGCGTGGACGCGGTGATGGTCGCCACCTCGATCACCTTGACGGAGGTATGAAGGCCCATGGTCACCAGGTTCTCGAGCAGGCCGCGCAGATTGGCACGCTCCATGCTCTTGCCCTCAGGCCCGTCGCCCGCGACGGGCGGCGCCAGTGCGCGCGTGCGGCGCCCCGGGTTGCGCGCGATCAGGCCCTCCGAGGCCAGCTGTTCCAGCGCGCGCCGGACCGTGACACGCGCGACATTGAACTGCGCCATCAGCGCAAGTTCGCCCGGCAGGCCTTCCGCGAAACGCCCCTCGTGCAACTGCTCACGCAGGACCAGATAGATCTGGTGGTATTTCGGCAAAGGCATTTGCGACATGCCTTTGATGTTTTTGCAGTTTCAATGTTCTGTCAATGGGACATTTAAAACGCCAACGCTTTCCGGACTAGTCGCACGGTCACCCTAAAGTTTTCCTATTTGTTACCGATATGTGAAACCGTGGGCGTTCAGCGTCCGGCAGGCGCAGTCCGCGTGGGCAAGGCGATGGCGGAGCGCTGACGCACATGCGACGCGACCGGCGAGGTCGATGCGCTTCGTTTCGGCCCCAGTCCCGGACGGATTGGCTCGGCGCCAGACACCGCGTAAGGGGCTCTCACAACCATCAGAGGAAAAGACAAGTGACTATTCGGACTTACTACAGGCCACTGGCTGCGGTGAGCGCTGCCGCGCTGCTGCTGCTTTCAGCATGTGGCGGTGGTAGCAATGGGGGAGGCTCGTTCTTCGCGGGCGTCGGTGCAAACGGGAACACCAGCAGCAGCGGCAACAGCGGCAATCCGCCTGCCAGCGGCGAGACCACAACCAACACCGACTCGACCGCCAAATTCACGATCGGCGGCACCATCTCGGGCTTGAGCGCCGAAGGGCTGGCACTTCAGAACAACGGTGCGGACTCGCTTTCAGTGGCCAGCGGTGCCACGAGCTTCAAGTTCTCAAGGGCACTGACGTCCGGCGCCTCGTACAGCGTTGGTGTCGCGAGCCATCCCTTCGGCGAAGTCTGTTTCGTCAACGGTCCGTCTGGTACCGCGATCGCGGACGTGGTGTCGATTGCGATCGTCTGCGGTGACTGGGTCGCGGTCTCGGCGAAAGTCGATGTGTTCTCGGGCGCCACGACGCCGGGCGTCGCGGACGGGGCCAGTTCCAGCGCACGCTTCAAGGGACCCTATGGGCTCGCCTTCGGTCCTGACGGAACCATGTACGTTGCGGACACCGCTAACAACACGATCCGCAGTATCACGCCCGCAGGCGTCGTTTCGACGCTCGCCGGCGATTCCAGCCTGCCAAGCGGGGGGCACGACGACGGAGCCGGAACGGCAGCAAGCTTCAAGGGACCCAGAGGTGCCGCCGTCGGTGCGGACGGCACTATCTATGTGGCCGACTATGAGAATCACATGATCCGCAAGATCACGCCCCAAGGTGCCGTGAGCGTCTTTGCGGGCAGTACGGCTGCGGGCAACGCCGATGGCTCGGGCACCAGCGCGCAATTCCAGTATCCATGGGGCATCGTGGTGGACGCCGGCGGCAATCTCTTTGTCGCGGACCAAGGCAATCATCTGATCCGCAAGATCACGCCCGCGGGTGTCGTTTCGACCTTCGCTGGCTCGGGCGCGCCGGGATTCGTGAATGCCAACGGGACGAGCGCGCAGTTCCACTACCCCACCGGACTGGCCATCGATGCCGCGGGCAACCTCTACGTGGGAGACCAGAACAACAACGTGATTCGCCAGATCACCCCCCTGGGGACAGTGTCGACATACGCCGGCAGTGGGGTGTCGGCTTCCATCGACGGCACAGGCTCGTCGGCGGCGTTCAATCTCCCGATCAGCGTCGCGATAGATGCCGGCGGCAACGTCTACGTGACGGAGTTGCTCAGCAACAGCATCCGCAAGATCTCGCCGGCGCAGAAGGTGACGACGCTGGCCGGTGGCAGCTCTCTGGGCGCATACGTGGACGGTCCCGGTAACGACGCGCGCTTCAGCGACCCGATGGGTGTTGCCGTCGATCGCAACGGCGATGTGTTCGTTGCGGATCGCTCGAACAACATGATCCGCAGGATCACGCGCACCCACTGACCCTGTCCTTCCCACGAAGCCGACGGGCGCATCCTGTATGCGGAAGCGCCTGGCGGCTGGTGCGCAAGAAGATCGTCGAGCGTCCTGGCCATTCGCTTGGCGCCTTGGCAGCCGTCAGCAGCATGCGGAGAGTGCATGAGCCGCGAACTCGCCAGCAAATGCGACCCCGACGGTCCTGATCCGCAGAGCCACGACCGAACCAAGGCGCTACTTGAAATCGTCCGCCAGGATGTCGAACTTGCGCAGCTTGTCGTGCAGCGTCTGCCGCGCGATGGCCAGCGCGGCGGCCGTGGCGGGCTGGTCGCCCTTGTGCTTGCGCAGCGCCTCGACGATCACCGCGCGCTCGAAAGCCTCGACTTGCTGCGGCAGCGCACGCGGCAACGCCGGCAGGCCGTCGCCGGTGGCGCGCGTCTGCGTGAGGCGCTCGCCGAGCAGGCCCAGCACGAAGCGGTCCGCCACGTTGCGCAGTTCGCGTACGTTGCCTGGCCATGCATAGGCCATCAGGTCGGCCAACTGCGCGTTGGTCAGCGCTGGCGCCGGGCGCTCGTAACGGTTCGCGGCCAGCAGCGTGAAGTGCTCGAACAGCAGCGGAATATCTTCGCGCCTCTCGCGCAGCGGCGGCAGTTCGATGAAGGCCACGCCGAGCCGGTAGTACAGGTCGGCCCGGAACTTCTGGCGGTCGCTCATTTCCTTCAGGTCCTCCTTGCTCGCGGCCACCACGCGGCAGTCGAAGGGAATGGCCTTGTTGGAGCCGATGCGCTCGATGCTGCGCTCCTGCAGCGCGCGAAGCAGCTTGATCTGCACCGGCATCGGCATGCTCTCGATCTCGTCGAGGAACAGCGTGCCGCCGTTGGCGTATTCGAACTTGCCCACCCGCGCGCGGTTGGCGCTGGTGAAGGCGCCGGCTTCGTGGCCGAACAGCTCGCTCTCGGCCAGTGCCTCCGGCAGGCCGCCGCAGTTGAGGGGTACGAAATGCTGGCGGCGGCGCTCGCTGTGCGCATGCAGGCATTGGGCGACGAGTTCCTTGCCGGTGCCGGTTTCGCCGTAGACCAGCACGTCGGCCGAGGTCTCGGCCAGCGTCATCACGGTGCGGCGCACGTGCTGCATCTGGGCCGAGCGGCCGAGCAGCACCGACTGGATGCCGTTCCAGTTGTCCAGCGCGTCGCGCAGCTTGCGCACCTGCAGCGTGAGCTCGCGTCGTTCGATGGCGTGGCGCACGATGGCCACCAGTCGCTCGGAGCTGAAGGGTTTCTCGATGAAGTCGTAGGCACCCTCTCGCATCGCCTGCACAGCCATCGCGATGTGTCCGTGCCCCGTGACCAGGATGACCGGAAGCTCTGCGTCGGCCGTGTGCAGTTCGTTCAGCCATTCGGTGCCGCTCATGCCCGGCAGGCGCACGTCGCTGATCACGATCGCCGGAACGCCGAAACTGATGTGCGCCCGGGCGCGCTCGACACTGGCGAAGGCTTCGACCTCGAAGCCCGCCAGGGCCAGCACCTGGGCCGTGCTCAGGCGGACGTCTTCGTCGTCCTCCACCAGCAGCACACGGATGGCAGGGTTGTCGCTCACTTGGGCATCACTCCTGTGCATTGGAATCAAGGGAATTGGAAGGAAAGGAACCGGGCGGGTTGTGGATCACGGCAATGGCAGCAGGCAAGTCGACCACGAAGCAGGCACCGCCCTGCGGCAGGTTGGCTGCGCGCAGCGTGCCGTCCATCGCGCGCACCAATTGTGCCGAGATCACGAGGCCCAGGCCCAGACCGGCACCCGCCGGCTTGCTGGTGACAAAAGGTTCGAACAGCCGCGGCAGGATGTCGGGATGGATGCCGGTGCCGGTATCGCTCACACGAAGGATCACACGGCCCTCCTCCAGCCGCGCTGCGAGCCTGAGTGTGCGCACGGGCGCCTCCTGCATGGCGTCGACGGCATTGCGCATCAGGTTGGCCAGCACGCTGCCCAGCGCCGCCTCCTCGGCCATGACGCTCAGCGTGGCGGGCTGCACATCGACCTCGATGCCGATGCGGTGCTTCCTCTCGGCCTCGGCCACCATCGCCTGCGCATCGGCGATGGCCTGCGACAACGGCAGCGGCACCAATGGCAGGTCGCTGCGGTGCGCGAATGTCTTCAGCTGCGAGGTCAGGCGAGCGAGCCGGTCGACCATGCCGCAGATGCGCTGCAGGTTGCCGCGCACGTCGTCTAACCGGTTCCTGTCGAGCAGGATGCCGGCGCTCTCGGAGAGAGTGCGCATGGCCGTGAGTGGCTGGTTGAGTTCGTGCGCCACGCCGACCGACATCTGACCCAACGCGGCCAACTTGCCCGCATGCACCAGTTCGCCCTGGGCCGCGCGCAGCTGCGCGGTGCGAGCCACCACGGTCGATTCGAGCGTGTCATGCGCCGCCTGCAGCGCCGCCTGGTTGGCGAGCTTCTGGTGCACCGCGCGTCGGCGCTGCAAGAGCGCGACGGCCACCAGCAGCAGCACCGCCATGGCCAGGCTCGCGGTGATGGCCGTGTTGCGCGCCGCCACCCGCACCGGCGCCAGATTGTCGAGCACCATCAGTTGCCAGGGGGCATCACGCAGAGGCCTGGCCGAGGCGAGCTGATCGGTACCGTCCAGCGCGATCACCTGGACGTTGCGGTCCAGCGCCTGCTTCTGCGTCCACTGCAGTGGCTGCAACGTGGCGTTGCCGTAGGGACGCGAGCGCAAGACCTCGGCGCGTTGCAGGGCGTCGAGCGGCAGCAGTGGACGGAATTTGAGGTCTTCGCGCGTGGAGAGGATCACCACGCCGCGCTGGTCGATCAGCGCCACGTCGCCCGGCAGCTTGCGCCAGGCGCGCTCGGCCTCCTCGAGGTTGACCTTGACGGCCACCACACCACGCGTGGGCTGGCCACGCCGAAGCGCGTAGGACAGATAGTAGCCTGGCCGGTTGCTGGTGATGCCCACGCCATAGAAGCGGCCTCGCCCCTGGCTCAGCGCGTCGATCACGTAGGGGCGGAACGACAGGTCCTGTCCCAGGGTGGTACCGGGCCTGTTCCAGTCGGACGCCGCCTGCGAGATGCCGGAGCGGTCTAGCACGTAGAGCATCTCCGCGCCCGCGGTGGCGTTGACGCCGTCGAGGTAGCGGTTGACCGCGTCGCGCAGGTGTGTGTCTGACGGCGTTTCGAGCAGCGCGGGCACGATCGGGGTCATCTCCAGCAGCGCAGGCAGGTACTCGAAGCGGGCCAGGTCGGCGTCCAGGCCCGTCGCGAGCATGTCGAGGCGATGGTCCGCGGCTTCGCGCAGCCGCGCCAGGCCGGCCTGCATGGCGAACTGGTGGCCTGCGAAGGCGGCCATTGCCACCAGCGCCAGCGCGCCGCACCAGCGCGCCAGGCCGCGCCATCGTCTGGAATCGTCAAAAGGCAAATCGAAGCGCCGGGCCGGCTCCCTTGAAGTCAAGGAAGCGTTATTGCACAAGGCCGTGGGGCGCGCATCGGTGCCTGCCCGGTGACGGGCGGGCAGTAAGTGAAAGATGAGGTTCGCCGCGGACCGCATACCACCGAGTATCGGGGCGGACGGCCGCCTGATCTTGCTGTCGCGCGCCTCCTCGCCGCTCGCGCGACAGCGATGGCGCTCAGCGCACCGAGCCGGCGGGCATGTGTGCCTCGGTGGCGTCGAGCACACGCTCGGGCTCGTCGGCTTCCAGCGGACTTTCCTGGTTCAGGTGTTGGTGCATGCGCACGGTGTCGAGGTCGCCGGTCCACTTGGCGACCACGATGGTGGCCACGCCGTTGCCGATCAGGTTGGTGAGCGCGCGGGCTTCCGACATGAAGCGGTCGATGCCCAGGATGAGCGCGAGCCCCGCCACCGGCACGTGTCCCACGGCCGACAGCGTGGCTGCCAGCACGATGAAGCCGCTCCCGGTGACACCGGCGGCGCCCTTCGAGGTGAGCAGCAGCACCGCCAGCAGCGTGAGCTGCTGCGTGAGCGTCATGTCGGTGTTGGTGGCCTGCGCGATGAACACGGCCGCCATCGTCAGGTAGATCGACGTGCCGTCAAGGTTGAACGAGTAGCCCGTGGGCACCACCAGGCCGACCACAGACTTCTTCGCGCCCAGGTTCTCGAGCTTGGCCATCATGCGCGGCAGAACCGATTCACTGGACGACGTGCCCAGCACGATCAGCAGTTCTTCCTTGATGTACTTGATGAACTTCCAGATGCTGAACCCATGGGCCCTGGCGATGCCCCCGAGCACCACGAAAATAAACAGCAGGCAGGTCGCGTAGAAAGTGGCCATCAGCTGGCCCAGTTGCAGCAGTGAGCTCACGCCGTACTTGCCGATGGTGAAGGCCATCGCGCCAAAGGCGCCGATGGGCGCGACCTTCATGATGTAGCCCACGATCACGAAGAGCACGTGCGAGCCCTTCTCGATCACGTCGAACACCAGCGTGCCGCGCCCGCCGAAGCGGTGCAGCGCGAAGCCGAACAGCACGGCAATCAGCAGAACCTGCAGGATCTCGCCCTTGGCGAAGGCATCGACCAGCGTGTTGGGGATGATGTTCAGGATGAAGTCGGTGGTGCTCTGCATCTTTCCCGGGCCCGTGTAGGCCGCGATGCTCTTGGTGTCGAGCTGGCTCACGTCCACGTTCATGCCCGCACCGGGCCGCACGATGTTGATGATGACCAGGCCCACCACCAGCGCGATGCTGGAGACGATCTCAAAGTACAGCAGCGCCAGGCCGCCGGTCTTGCCGACCTTCTTCATGTCTTCCATGCCGGCGATGCCGACCACCACCGTGCAGAAGATGATCGGGGCGATGATCATCTTGATGAGCTTGATGAAGCCGTCACCCAGCGGCTTCATCGACGCGCCGGTGTCCGGGTAGAAATGCCCCAGAAGCACACCGAGCACGATGGCGGTGATGACCTGGAAGTACAGGGACTTGTAGAAGGGTTTGGATGCGGATTGGGATTGGTGGTCCACGGAGGGTCTCCTAGAAATTGTCGGGGGCCGGCGGGGGGCGAGGCATGGCGTGGCAAGGTCGGCGACGGCACAGGGGTGCTGCGCAATCTCGCCCGTGGGGACGAGCTCGCCCATGTGGCTCATCGGCCTGTCTCCTGTGTCATGGCCGCGACTCGCATCGGACATGCGGCGGGCTTTGTTCCTCAGCAATCGACATGCCACGGCCCCGGCACACGCAGAAATGCGCTAAGTCGTTGATTTTTCGAGGGCTCCTGCAGACGAAGGAGCGCTGTCGCGCCGACATCCCGGATGAAGCGGTGACGAGCCGTCCGGCCATCCGGATCAACGGATGAGTACAAACCCTAGGGTTGCATCCTGGTCGCGGCGAACGCTCGGTGTGGATGAGATCCCCGACGACCTTTGAGCGCGGCTGATGACCGCCGCGCTGAAGGAGAGCTGCCGGACCTCGAGAAGCTTGGCCGAAATCGTCGTCCAGGAATGCGGCCTGTCCGAAGCGGCACTGACACTGCTGTTCCCTGTCGAGCACAAGCGCGGTCTTGGAGTGGCACCTAACCTCTCCCCTTCACGGCGTGGCCCCATCTTTCGTCTGCCGCCAAAGCTCTGAATAGAGTCAGTTAAAAAAAGACTAACGGCATCGGTCACAAAACAAACCAATTTTCCGAAAGCAAGTCGCGCAACTTCGATGTTGATGTATGCCGTTAGTATGTTTATCATCCTGAGCCATGGCCGCCGCCCCACTACCTCCTCGCTGTGCGGACGCTCCCCACCCTTCAGGAAACGTGACTGCCTTCGGGGAAGCTTTCGAGGGTTGGCTCTCCGACCAGCGCGACTCGGGCCTGCTGCGTCAGGAAGGCTCGGTTTCCGTCTACCAAGACATGTGGCAAGCCTTTGTGGCCTGGTGCCTGGGACAGTCCCCTGTGGTGAGCCTATCCAGCCTGGATCTGGCTGACCTGCAGGCATTCCAAGCAGCACGCTTCAGTCGCAAGACCTCGGATCAGTCGCTCACCCCCCGCTATGCACTGCGGCTGATACGACTGATCGACAGGGTGCTCCGCCACCATGCAGCGCGAACCGATACCAAGGTCAACACGGCTGCGGCAAACTGGCTGGCGGCCAATCCCGAGGTCCGCTATGCAGATGCCTCGCATGCCGATCCGCTGCCGGAGTACCTCTCGCCGAGCGAAGCCGGGCAGCTCATCGCCTTTCTTTCGGCCGCCCGACCACGGCCCGGCACTGTGCGAGAAACTCAGCCAGCGCTGCCCTGGCAGGAAGTCCGCAACCGCGTGTCCGTGGCTTTGCAGCTCGGCGCCGGGCTCACGCCGGGCGACGTGCGGGCGTTGACGCTCGCCTCGCCTCTCACGCAAGGCGGCAGCGCACGCGAGCGACCGTGGAAGCTTCATGTGCCTGGAAACGGCAATTCACCGGCGCGCGAAACGCCGGTGGCGCCCTGGGCTGCGGAGCTGCTGCGGCACTGGCTGACTGTGCGAGCAGAGTCAGGTGTAACGGGACAATACCTGTTCCCGTCCACGCGCAGCGGCAAGCAATGGCAAAAGCCCTCTCAGTACGAGCGCGCAAGACAGGTGCTCGAGGACGCCGGCATGAACTCTCGCGAAGGCGGTTCGTTCCGACTGCGGCACACCTTTGCCCTTAGGCAATTGCGACGAGGAACATCGCCGGAGGAGGTAGCCCGATGGCTGGGCATCGAGCCGGGGAAGATGAGGCGCTACGAACGGGTGCTACCGGCCTTGGTCGAGGTGGTCTGAGTAGAGGTTTGTGAGGTGCGCCAAGTCGCGATTCCGCCCGCAGATCGAATGGGCCCGTAGTAACCGTCCGCTCACTGACTCGCGGAGGGTCGCTTGGGCATTGCTTGTTGATTTCCATGCAATCCTGACACACGGGGGGTGCGGATAAAAACTTGGACTGTTTTTATGCCGCAAGTCCAAGGCTCACCCGATATTCGATCGGGCTGAGAGAGCCGAGCGAGATCTTGATCCGCTTTTCGTTGTACCAGCGGATGTACGCGTCGAGCGCCTCAACGAGCTGCTCGATGGTGGCGTTCTTCCAATTCCGAGGATAGAACAGCTCGTTCTTCAGCCGTCCGAAGAAGCCTTCGCAGGCGGCGTTGTCAGGCGAGCATGCCTTGCGAGACATCGAGCGCGTGAAGTTCGCGTCGCTCATTCTGGACAACCAACCTGGCCAGCGGTAGTGGCCGCCCCGATCGGACTGAACCACGAGACGATCAGCCGTGTCGGCCACCGTCTCGATGGCTGCGTCCAGCATCGTGTTGACCAACTCGGCGTCCGGGCTGGTTCCAATGGTCCAGCTGACGACCATTCCATCGAAGCAGTCGATGATGGGCGAGAGGTACACATTGCCAGCCGGGATCTGGAACTCTGTGATGTCCGTGAGCGATTACTCGCTGGGGACCGCGGCCTGGAAGTCGCGATTGATGAGGTTCTCAGGCGCTGGACTGATCTCGCCAAGGTATGACGCATACCTGCGCTTCCTGGGCTTTGGAACAACCAGGCTTTCCTGCTTCATCAACCACTGCACAACCTTCTCGGAGATCGCTACGTCCTGTCTGGTGAGCGAAGCTTGCAGCCTGCGGTAGCCATAGCAGCGGTGATTTGACTCAAAGATGTCGGTGATGGATTGCCGCACCTTCAGGTACTTGTCGCCCACCGCTGCACGGGTCCGGTGATAGAAGTACGAGCTACGCGCAAGATCCAACTGTGCAAGGAGCTCTGGCAGATCATAGTGCTCCCTGAGGGCGTCAATCAGCAGTGTCTTCTCCCGATTCGACAGGAGCTGCAGGTCGACGCCCAGGCCTTTTTTTAACAGTTCGTGGGCCTTGTTCAAGAGGTCCTGCTCGAGGCGCAGTTGCCTGCCTTCGCGGCGCAGCGACTCAACCTGACGCTCGAGCTCGTCGCGCTCTTGCGACGGCGTAGATTGATTGGTACTTCTCATGGATGCGGGTGCCTCGCGTCCCAGAAGTTGATTCTTCCAGTTGTACAGCGTTGGCCGGCACACGCCGAACTTGTCGGCTACAGCTTGGGCACTTTTCTCGCGCGTGCAGAGCTCCATGACTCCTGCTTGCATCAGTTCCCCAGAATACCGTCGTCGCACCGTACTGCCGACGACAGGCCTTCTGGCCACAGGAAGGGCCTCGCGTTTCCAGGCAGTTAGCGTCCCCCTGCAGGGATAGCCCATTGCCCTCATGGTGGCCGCAATGCAGCGGTCGTGAGCAAGGTAATGCTCAATAGCTGCCGCCTTCTGTTGCTTCGAGAACTTGGCTGCTCGGCCCGTAAAGCCCGTCGGCAAGTCGAGCTTCTGCGGGTCTTCGTTGTACCAGCCCTTCAGGGAATTCTTTGTTGGATAACCCAACTGACGGATAGTGGGTCTGACGCGTTTGCCAAGCTTGATGTAGAGCTCAACGGATCGAATCCGATCTTCGTATGCTCCCCCGCAGCCGCTGGGTCTTCTACGCCTTCTATCCGGCACACCTCTCGCTGCTCGCAGTGGTACAGCAGCGGGTGTGAAGTACCTCAACCGCAGCAGCGATAGCTCTCAACAACCCATTTCTCCACGTGACTTTCGCATTCGCGCTCCGGACATCCATTTCGCCTGTCCGACGCAGAAGCTCCCGTCTCACATCGAACAGGAAGCTCATGGCGCCCGCCCACTGTTAAAGCTACTCCCCTTGCCATGAACAAAAAGGACGCCAGCCGCAGCAACAGATGCCTGCTCAGCTTTCGTCACTTGACAGCCGAGGCTTGCATTCATTCGGGAAAGAATCGCAGGATACACCGCCATCGGCGACAGCTCACGCCGAGGCCTTGGCGGCAGCCGTCGCTCACGGGCTTACCGGGCCTGCTCGTCCGCTGATCTGGTACTCGTGCGCTCCGAAGCTTGGCTTCTGACCTGCTCGCTCCAGCGATCGGCCATTCGCCGCGCATCGGTCTCTACGACCGGCATGCGCGCGATGAAGCGATCAACACGGTCCGCCAGATCGCCCTGCCCTTGCCTTCGAAGCACCTCTGCCGTGGCAAGCCAGTCTGCGACCACGGCTCCTCGTGTACGTTGCATCACATCCTTGCCAATGTCCAAGACACTGCGTCTTGAGCGTAGGGCCTGAAGCACGCCTTTCAGCTTCAGGAGCATGAAGACTGAAGTCTTCGGCGGTTTGCGAGCCGCCCGTTCGCCGCTCGGCAACTGCTCAAACGTTCGAAGCGCCCGCAATCGGTGAAGCATCGCGTCTCTGAACGGCTTGCGAATCTGCCCCCGAATCTGTCGCGGCGTCGCATTGGCTGCCACGCCCTGCTCGCGCATCAGGGCGGCAAACTGCTCTCGCCATCGCCGCAACGTGTCCTTGCGGATATAGAGACGCTTGCCGAGTTCGAACTCATGCTCGCACTTGACCACCAGGTGGACGTGCGGGTGCGGCTGATCGGTGTGCAGCACCATGGCATAGCGGTATTGCAGCGCGAAGTTCTCGCGCGCGAACAGGCGCGATGCGGCCAGAACCTTTTCCGCCGGCGTGCCAGCCGGCATCGACAACACGATGTTGTGGACCAACTTTGCACGCGGGTCTTTCCGATCTCTGGTCGACTTGGGCTTGTACTGGCTCCTGCAAAGGTCCAGTTGCCAGTCCGACGCGATCTCCTGGACCGCGCCTCGACCCTGGAGCGTCAGTCCGTCATCGATTTCGATCGGCAGCTTGCCGTGCCGGCCGATGTAGCCCAGATGCGCGCCGACCCCGGCCACATCTCGTCCACCACCAGAAACCTTCACCATCACCTCAGGTGTGCGGGTCACAGTGCGCTTGATTTGTGCGATCTGGTCGACGCCAAAGCGCAAGTTGCCCCCCGGCCCTCGCCGGCCATAGCTCACGATATCGAGCGCCATGTCGCTCATTGCACGAGCCGGGCCGCAATTGCTGCGCCCGAGCCGGACCGTCTGCTTAGGCATGACCCATCTCGCTGCCGGTCTCCCAGCTGACAAGGTTCCAGCGCACAACAGCAGCCGTAACTTCACATGCCCTCTCGACTTCTTTCCGGACCAGTGTGATCACCTCGATCAGTTCAGACGTTGCCGCCGCCGAGCTGTTCGACATGCCGAACATCCGAAGCATCCGTCCGAGCGCGGCCAGTTGTGCACAAGTCACCCTGATCTGGTCTAGTTCCTTCGGGGGCAACACCGCCGGACCACGGACATGATTGTGGATTAACATGGCCAAGTAGGTGCCGGTCTTCATTCGACGGGCAGCGGCTCGCTCTGCTGCCAGCCTTCGATCACCCTCGCGAAGCCGCAGTGTGACGCGATCTTCGAGAGGGTCAGGGGCGATCGAAACGGGGGTGAGCGACCGCGTGGCTGACCCGCATGTCACCGGGTCGTTGGTCTTCACCACTTCGTTGATCATCGCGGCGAGCAGCCCTGCCTCGCTGAGTTCATGGCGCGCGGCCAGCGCGGCGAACCGCGCCCTCGCTTCAGGCTGCACCCGGACACCAATCACGCTCGATCGAGAGGGCTTGGTCATCGCAACGCCATGGCTGTTAACAACGTCTGACGGCAGTCTATCCTGCCCTCATCACCGCACAAGAACCTCGCTCAGCACGCGTGCCCACGACCTTCACCGCCCCCTCGCGGCAGTGCAGGGAGGCGCGCCCCCGCCCCGTTTCAACCAGGGCGCGCCCGCCGTCACCGCTGCCGCCTCTCCCCCCTGTCGCCAGGCCGAACGCGTCTCGATGTTCGGCGCGCCGAACATCGACTACGACGCCTCATCTGGCGTCGACTCCGAGATCACGTGCAGCGGTGCGGGCAGCCAGCGCGAGCCTTCCAAGCTGACGGCGCAGTGCACCAAGAGCTCGGCTGAGCTTAAGGCTAGCCATGGCCTGCGCGGCATCGATGTCGCTGACCTCCTTCACGGCATCCAGCACCTTGAGGCCGATGCCGCACGGCGCGTAGCGCAGTGGCTGGGCTGGCAGGCCCAGGAGCGCGTCCGGTGAAGCCTCGAGCGGCGCCTGCGCGATACGCATATCACGCAGTTCAAGCTCATCGCAGACTTCGACTGCAGCTGGCCCACGCAGGTCGATCGCTCGGTCATCGAGGAACTCATGACGCTGCAGTTCCTCGCCGACGCCACCCACGGCGTGGGCAAGAAGATGTGCGCCTGCAACCTGGGCTGCCAGGCCATACTCTCCAGTCAAACGGCGCTGTTCGTCATCGCCGGGCAGTTGCTGGGAGACCTCGCCGCCCCGGACAGCGACGCGGCCCTGCGCAGCAAGCTGCGCCGCTACGCCGCGCCCGACGTACTGCTCATCGACGAGGTCGGCTACCTGTCCTGCTCGAACCGTCACGCCGACTTGCTTTTCGAGTTCGTGAGCCGCCGCGATCAGCACAAGAGTACCGTGGTGACAATGAAAAAGGCGTTCGCAGACTGGGGCGAGGTCTTCCCCAACGCGGCGCGCGTCGTCTCGCTCGTGGACCGCCTCATGCACCGCGTCGAGGTCGTGCGTATCGAGGGCGAGTCCTATTGCGCCAAGGAAGCTCAGGAGCGGCTCGCCGCGCGCGCCGGGCAGCGCTCGGGCAAGTCTGGCAGGAGCAAGTCGTGAGCTCGCCAGGCGCCGCACCACCGCCACTACGCACGCACTGGACGCCGCAGTAGGCCCTGGCCGTCTTCGCGTGTCTGCATGTGCTGCGCGAGCAGTTGTGGTCGATGTCTGGATCGGCCGCGCAGCAGGCCTGGCGGGAACAGCTTGTGCAGCACCCGCCTGAGTCGTCCTTCGATCCGGACGAACCGTTCTGAGCTACCGCGACTCCTCCAATGCAACGCGGGCCTCTCACGGGCCCTCAGCGTTTGCGACTCACGCGGCCGGCAAACCCGCCGCCTCGCCGCCGAATTGAAGCGGATCTACGCCGCGCCAACAGTTGGGGCCGTTCGAGCGCGGCGCTCCCGCTTGAACAAGCTAGACGACCTTGTAGACCCGGATCACCACCGCCTCGCGCTCCGGCCGCAGCGAATTGAGTGTGCCGACATAGACGAAGTCGTTCAGCCAGCCGTACTTGCCCTCGGGCGCGGTGATTTGCAGGGTCGAGAACAAGTAGCGCGGTCCGTCCTTGGGCGAGCGCGAAAGCACGGTGTTGCGCACCGAGATGATCACGCCGTCCTCGGTCTTCAGCTCGTAGATCGCATCCAGGTTCTTGGCGCCGTCGTGGCGCAGCAACTGGCGGTCGGCGCCGCCGGCCATCACCTTGCCGCGCAGGCCAGGCCCCTCGAAGCTGCCACCGATGATCGGCACCATGAAGCGCTCGCCGAAGGGGCGATGCGCCCAGCGGCAGCGAAGGCGACAGGTCGACGATCGACTCGTAGACGAACTCAGTGCGCGGCAGCCCGACCGGGATGCCGGCGCTGGTGGGCGTGACGGCGGCCGAGGGTGCGTCGGCCGGGGTGGCGGCAACGGCCGAGCCGGACACCGCGGCGGCCAGGCCGGCCAGCATCAGCTGGCGGCGTGACCCGGCGGGCGCGAAGGAAGTGGTGAGCGAAGGCGTCATCCGGCGGTCTCCTGGAAGCCGGCGCCACGCGGGATCAGCGCGCCGGGCACTGTCGATCATGGTTATAGAAAAAATCAAATAGTCGGGACTTACTCGGGCGCCCAGCCCGGGCGCCGATGCACCAACGCTTCAGCCCATCACGTGCGCGCAACCCGACACCCGCACGCTCGCCCCCCGCTCCGGCGTGATGCCGACGTGCAGGCGCGACCGCATGCCCATGTCGTCACCCTGCACGATCTCGATCGCGCCTGCGTGCGGCCAGCCGATGTTGCGCAGATAGCCGCCCAGCGCCGCGGCGGCCGCGCCGGTGGCCGGGTCTTCAAGCACGCCGCCGATGGCGAAGGCATTGCGCGAATGGATCAGGCGCGGCGTCTCGGCATGGATCAGGTCGATGGTGCCGATGCCCTCAGCAGTCATCAGCGCGCGCCCGACCTCGAGTTGGTAGTGCATCGCCGCGAGGCGTTCGCGGCTGCGCAGCGCCAGCACCGGGTGATCGATGCCGGCATTGGCGATGGCGGGCGGGATCCGTGGATCCAGGTCGCCGCCGTGCAGCGTGAACAGTCGCAGCGCGGCCTGGCGCAGTGCGCCGTCGCGCCGCCCCTTGACGCTGATCCGGGCGGCATTGAGTTGGAGGGCATAGCGGGCGTCGCCCAGTCGCATCGCCAGGACGGCACCGAGCGCGATGGTCGCGTGCCCGCAGAACGCCACTTCCACTCCAGGCGCAAAGTAACGCACCCGCCAGCCGCCTTTCAGCAGGGTCCTCGACCAGTTCAGCGGCACTTCTTCAACCTGCCGGACAGACGCGCATGCATACAGGATTCAATACCTTCGAGGATAGGAGCCCAGAAGCCGGAACTCTGCGTGCTTCGCCAGCAGTTGGACGATCTGCGGCTGCGACGCATGACCCGCGACATCGACCACATACCGGTGCCCATCCAGCGACTGCTTGCCAGGGCGTTCGTAAATGGCGAGCACCCGGGCCGACCTCGCGAGCGCCTGTAGCGAACGCTGGAAGCGGGCTTCGTCGACCGTCAGCAGCAGGCTGGTCTTGTCGTTGCCGCTCGGCGCGGGCAGTGCGTGCCCCAGCACCCACCAGCGTGTGGTGTTGTGAGGTCCCTCCTCGATGCCGTCGGCGACCGACTTCAGCCCGTGGATGCGCGCCGCGCTCGGCGGCCCCATCGCCGCCATGTCCAACCCCGTCGCCTGTGCCACCAGTTGCGCCGCGGCGCCAGCACTGGCCGCGGGCCGGCGCTCGACATGCGGCATCTGCTGGTCCAGCCAGGGTTTGACCTCCTGCAATGCCACAGGATGGGCAACGACCGTGCGTATGTCCTCCCGGCCGGCCCCCGGCTTCGCCAGCAGGCTGTAGCCGAGCACCTTGGGGTACTCAGCCACCACCTGAACGTTCTCCAGCGCCAGCACATCGTCCAGGTAGGGTGTGGCGCCGACCACCGAGGTCGTAACAGGCACACAGGCGCGCTCGATGGTCTTCGCGCGCATCGCCTCGAACAGCGCGGCCCCGTCGAGGGCGATCAGGTCGGCATCGCCGAAGAGTTCGAGACAGGCCTGGTGGGTCCAGCTGCCGGCCGGCCCCAGGTAGCCGGTGCGTACACCGGCGGCGGTGCAGAGACTCATGGACAGCATGGTAATCACGGCGGCGCATTGGGAAGGAATTTTCATGGTCGGTGCAAGACAAGAAGGCAGCAAAGCGAAATGCGGTCCTTGGACAACGGAAGCCAGGCAGCTTGCACATCTGAATCAGGGACGACGCCATGATCCGGGTGCGGGACATCTCCCGCAACGCTTGCATGGCATGCATCTGCCGCACGTCGGCATGCCCCGCTCTTCCGGGCGCCAGGCTCATCGGCATTGCGCCGCGGGAAACCCCACGCAAGCCGGACGCGCGAGCGCAGCCGATCAGAATGACAATGTCCGACGAGATTTCCGTGTGCCTTCGATCAGGAGTGATGGCTGGTATTCGGCGCCAGCGTCCCGACGTGCGCTGGCCCGTGCGTCGACAGCCCGCGGTCCGGCAGCGGAATCGCGGCCCCTTCAAGCGCAGGCATCTCTGGCACTTGCAATGAATGCGCAGGCGACCTCGTTCCGCCCCCCCGTTGCCGAGAAACCGCCGTGCGATCGGCGCGTCGCACGCGCAGCAGGCGGCCATGCGAAGGTCTTGCTCGATCGGCAGCCCCAGCATGCCGCGCAAGCCCGGCCAGCTCCGCAAGGCTCACGCAGCCCAAGCTCCGCAAAGCCCATGCCGAGGTCGCACAGGGTGAACGCGATGTCGGGATCCTCGAGGTCGATCTCGCTGAGCAGCCAGGTGGCGCCCGCATCGGGCGTGAACAGCTTGACCACGGACAGCGGATCGAAATCCGCCTGCGCCCTCGCGGTCAGGCCGTTGGCCACCAGCTGGTCGAACTGCGCGTCGGTGAGGAAGGGAAAGATGGAAGCAGCCATGGCGTTCTCCTTGAACGGCTGAGGGCGGGATTGCCCGGCACCGCCCTCGGGCACGCCGCAGCGCAGCGGTCAGGGTTCGAAGACGGCCCGCGCACCGCCAGCGCGCCACGAAGAGGCGCGCGCAGCCCTTGACGGCAAGAACGACGTGCCATGCTGAAGGCGCCCACAGCAAGCCAGCCATCCCCCTTCCGCCTTGCTTCTTGCCGTGTTTCTTTTCTGCTTCTTCAGGCGGCCACGAAGCGAGCCGATGCGGGCCGCGCCCGCGAAGCGCAGCCCACGGCCCCCGGATGTCGTCGCGTGAGCGCACGCGGTTAGGATCGACCTCTATTCACAGGAGCGAGGCAATGAAGAAAAAAGCGGGATGGCTGATCGGAATCTGCATGACCGCGGCAGCCATAACGGCAGCCGCCGGCCCCTTCGGGCTCAATGCAGGAGACACGGTCGAGACTGTGGGCAAGGTCGCACAGCTCAAGCCCACCGAGCAGCAAGGCGTCTACACGGTGAGCCGCCTTCCCAACGGTCATCCCGACCTCGACGGCTACCGGTTGATCTTCGGCACCACCACCGGGTTGTGCCGCATCGCGGCGTGGACACCGATCGCCCAATCCAGCGCATACGGTGACGAGATCCGGCGCGATTTCCGCTCCTGGCAGGAGGCCCTGACCTCGAAGTACGGCGCGCCCGAGAAGTTCGACTACCTGCGCTCCGGAAGCATCTGGAACGAACCGAAGGACTGGACGATGTCGCTCGCCAAGAAGGAGCGAAAGCTCGTCGCGTTCTGGACGCCCACGCCGCCCATCGATCAGGTCTCGAGGATCGCCGTGGAAGCGATCGCGACAAGTGCCGGCAAGTACTCGATCAACCTGGAGTACGAGTTCGACAATTTCGATGCATGCAGCGCGTCGCTCAAATCGAAGAAGAACGCCAATCTCTGATGGCACGCGGGACCTGCGCCCGCTTTGGTTCTTGCCGCCCCCTCTCTCGGGGCCGCCCCATCGTCTGACCAGACCGCGGCTGGCCAGTCGCGCCGCCAGGTTGCCGAGCTAGTCAAAGTGGCCGAAGACCTGCACGCGTGGGTGAGCGCCGGTTGCTGGCCGGCGCCGGCACGCCGCAGCGCGGAGGGTTCGAGCGACGGCCACGAGGCCGCCAGCGCGCCGCAGCGAAAGAGGCAAGAGGCGCGCACAGACCTTGACGGCGAGAACGGTGTGCCACGATGAAGGAGCCAACAAGCACATCCACGCACCGCCAGCCCACGCGTCAGCGCACGGCTGGCCCGCCTTGTTTCTGCGCTCCTCCTTCGGGCATGCGCCAGCACCTGCTTGGGTTTTCGTGCATGCCCGTCGGGCAACGGAGCCCGTGATTTGCAACCGTCGCCGAAGGGAAGCGCCGCCTCGAGCTCGGCGAAGCGGCGCATCAAGCCTTCAGCGCGGCATCAATCCGCCGGCCCCACCATCGCCTGCAGCCGCTCGATCACGCCTGGCTCGACGAAGACGCAGGGCACATCGGGCGCCAGCGCAATGTCGGCCACCCTCGCGAAAACCTCGCGCTTCAGATGCGCCAGCCGCCCCGTGCGCCAGGCCTGCTCGGGCCGCATGTGGTGCTGGTCCGCCGGCACGCCGCTGCGCTCGGGGTCGCATTCGATGAGCGCGACAAAGCCTTCCTCGAACAGCTTGCGGTGCGCGTCGCACAGGCCCCAGCCTGTCACGGTGTGGCGCTCCATGCTCTGGCGCAGGCGCCTGTCGAACAGGATGCCGCCGGTATCGAAGCCGAGGCCGCATACCAGGCAGAGGTGCTGTTCCAGCGAAACGTGTGATTTCTCGTTCATGACGATCTCCGGTTGTTCGGGCGGAATTGCCCGCCGCCGGGACCGCACGGCGCAGCGCAGCAGTCAGGGGTCGACGACGGCCGCCAGGCCGCCAGCGCCGCACCGCGGCGCGCAGCCCTTGACGGCGAGAACGCCGTGCTACGGTGAAGGCCACAGCAAGACCGCCCTCCCCTTCCCGCTTCTGGGTGCGGCACGGGGCGACACGGACCGACGCGTCCATCGCACGGCCCGACCGGATGTCGCACACCCAGGGGCGCCCCAGCGCCCCCGGTCTCGCTCAGACGAGGCCGCGCTCGGCCATCGAGACCGCCCGGTTGCCGGCGACCACGAAGTGGTCGAGCACGCGCACGCCGATCAGTGCCAGCGCCGCCTTCAGGGCTTCGGTCACGTCCAGGTCCGCAGCCGACGGCTCCACCGCGCCCGAAGGGTGGTTGTGCGCCAGGATCACGGCCGCCGCGTTGTGCCGCAGCGCGCGCTTGAGCACCTCGCGCGGGTAGACCTCCGTCTGGGTCAGCGTGCCGCGAAACAGGTCCTCGAAGGCCAGCAAGGCGTGGCGCGCATCGAGGAACAGGACTGCGAAGCTCTCGTGCGCCTGTCCCGCGAAGTGCAGCTTGAGGTAGTCCGAGACGGCCGACAGGGACCGGAACGCCTCGCCCGGGCGCAGTTCCTCGGCCAGCAGTTCCCGCGCCAAGCGCAGCCCGCACAGCAGCTGCGCGCACCCCGGCAGCGAAGAGTCCTGCGCAAAACAGACCAGCTTGTGCAGCGAGCGGCCCTGCGCCGTGTACAGCCCCTCGGCCTCGGCACCGAGAAACGGACGCAGCGCGTCGAGCACGCCCAGCTCGCGTGCCGTGAAGACGCCGGACGATGCGGCGGAACAAAGCGACGACGGCCCGGACGCAGAAGGATCGACGGGGCATGAGGATGTGTTCATGACGAACTCCTGTGGATGACACAGGCGGGATTGCCTGCGAGACCCCGCCACCCCCTCGCAGCGCAGCGCTCAGGGCCGCCGCAGGCGCGCGGCACGCGCCGAGCACGCGAAGCGCGCGCAGGGCCTTGAACGCGAGAACGAGGGGGTAGCCTCAGGGCTCACAGGCAAGCCCTCCCCCACCCGAAAAGAGGCCACGGAGGTGCCCGCCTCCGACCCCATTCGCCGCCGTGCGGCGAGCGCCGTCACAGGCCGCAGGTAGGTCCGACAGGAACAGGATGCCCAGGGGGCGCAGGCGCAGCCCCCGCACCCTCCCCAGCGATCCAGGCGCAGCGGCAGCGCGCGATCGAACCGTCAAGCCTTGTCCGTGACCACTGTGAGGTGCCGCTTCGGGGGCCTCCCTCTCAGCGTGAACACCATCGACGCGACGGCACCGGCCGGACCTCGCTCGCCTCGATCCCGGGCAGTGTCTGCGCGTCGAACCGAGGCGAGCCCTCTGCCCTCGCCTCGACCACCTTGGCACCGGCCCCTTGAGGCCGCATTCGGTGATCGATCAGAACCGTCAAGGACCGCACGATACGGCAGCGACGATGCGGCCCCGTGCCCTGGCAGCCCATGAGCGAAACCGCCTCTCAGCCACGATCGAACGGCCGGGACGAGCCCAATGGTGCTAGCTGCGGCATCTCCCTGGCAACGATGAACGCGAAGGCTGCGCTCGCATCGCGTGCGGCTGCGAAAATGGCGCTCGGGTCGCTGCGCAGCATCCGCAGCCACGCATCGAGACAGGAAGAGGCGGCATGCCCTTGCATGCCCGCCCCGGTCAGGCCGCAGTGGCCCATGAGGAGGATGCTGCCGAGTTCGGCCACCAGCTCCTCGAATACCCAGGCCGCCTCGCCCGTGCAGCGTCCGAAGTCGCGGTCCAGCCGGCTCGCATGGCCGCTCCAGTGCACCAGCGCGCGCAGCAAGGCCGCGCAGTGGGCCTGCGCGCTCGCGAAGCTCGCGGGCCACGGCAGGCGGATCTCGTCGAGCACCGGCAGGTAGGCGGCGCGTTCATAACCATGGCGGATGACCGCGTCGTAGCCGCACAGCAGGCGCAGCACACGTTCGACGGGCGAGAAGGACGACGGCAGCGTCGCCTCCTCGGCGCAGCGCGCGAGAACCTCGGGCGGCAGCCCATCGATCTGCGCGACGTTGAAGAGCCAGAACGGCTCGCACCGCAGCACGCCGCGCGACCGCGGCACACCCCGCGCCCTCCCCGCCTTCGGACCTTCCACATCCCCGGCGGGATTGCCACCTCCCGCACCACCACGCCCGCTACGCGCGAACCGCGCGCACAGCACTGCCAGCTCTCCCCGGCGCACCTGGGCGCCGAGGCCGGCGGCCTGCCGGTAGGTCAGCCACACGTTGGAGGTATAGCCCTGTGCGGCCATAACCTCCAGCAGCAACAGCACATTGATGCCACGGTACGGCACCCCGGTCCGCCCATTGCGCGGCATCCCGTGCATCGCCGCGCGCCCCCAACGATCGCGGAACACGGACTCGCCCGCAGCAAGCACTGCGGCGACCCGTTCGGTCACGACCCGCTGGACATCCATATCCCCGCGCCCGCGAGGACGACCGCCGCGAAACAGGCTACCCGATCTCCCCTCACCTGCGGCAGCCCGGAGATCACGCTTGCGCACAAAAGGAACTGGCGTCAATGACAACGAAGGACTCGCATGCATGGCAGATACCTCCAGCAGAGCGCGCCGCAGCGCGAGAATTGACCGAACGTCGGACCCGCGATACCTTCCCCGACATCACAAGCGCGAGCGATGCCTCTGTCGGACATCGGCCCCAGGGCAAGCCCGACAAGGCCTCGACTACGCCCTGAGCGTGAACACCACCGAGAGGTACGACACCGGACCCGAATGGATCGCCTCGATGCCATGCAGCGCCGTCGCATCGACCAGCAGCGTGTCCCCCCCATTCACCTCGAACGCCTTCGAACCGTAGCGGTAGGTGACAGCCCCTGACAAGAAGTACAGGCTCTTGAGCCCCGGGGGCTGGAAGGTTGCGTACGGCCCGGCCTCCGGCACCAGCGTGACCAGGTAGGGCTCCACGAACAGGTTGCCCGACAGCGAGTGTCCGAGCAGCTCATACCGGTAGCCCGCCACGGCGCCGATGCGATCGACCACCAGCCCCTGCCCTGCACGCACATGGCAGAAGTCCGTGCGCCGGGCCGGATCCCCGAAAAAGCGCGACACGGGCACCTGCAAGCCCTGCGCGAGCCGCTCCAGCGTCGCCACCGAAGGCGAGACCAATCCGCGCTCGATGCGCGAACGCATTGAGGCCGAGATCTCCGACGCTAGCGCCAGTTGCCCGCCAGACAGCCCCGCCGCCATGCGAAGTGCCCTCACCTGCGCACCAATACGAACGGCGGACAGGCTGCGTACAACAGGTGCGGGTCGCTGGGGCCGCGCGCGCGTGATCGACGCCGGCAGCTTCGGCAAGTGCCCCGTAGGAAACGGAGATGGAAGCCAGACATTTCGCATGAACACAGGCCCATCGCAGAAGCATTAAGCAGGTCTATTGATTGTGACTCAAACAAGGCTGACTTAAAAGCATCTTTCTCGAAGACTTCCACTGTGACTAGTTCTAGGAATTCTTCGAAGCAACCCGCAGCCTCGGCAAGAGAAGTGCTTGCGTTGAATTTGATCCGGCAGCGCGGATTGAGGGGATGGTCACAGGAGGCCCTGGCGTTCGAGGCAGGACTGCATCGGACCTTCGTCGCTCACGTTGAACGTCAGGCTCGCAACATTTCACTTGACAATCTTGAGCGTCTCGCAGTGGCATTGGAGCTCAGGCCGTATCAGCTTCTTGAAGAGTAAATGCCGTCTCTCTTCCGAGGCGATCATAGAAATTCGTCTTACGTGAAGCGCGCACCAAGGCGCACTACACCCGGGGTGCGTTTGCACGCACCGCAGACCCAAGAGCGGATCGATAGTAAAAATATGGCACCGAAGCGCCGCTGCGGCGCTCGCCCCGCCTGCATCAACAACACCTTCTGTTGATTTCCATGGAATCCTGACCCACGGGGGGTGCGGCGATCCCAAGGGCACCTCGGTACTCGACGGGGCTGCAAGCGCCCAGTGAACTCTTGATGCGTTGCTAGTTGTACGAGAGAGGGCCTGCATACCGCGGGACAACCTATCATGTTCAAAACGATAGGAGCCGAAGGGTGATCGAAATCATGCTCAATGGCCGTTCTCTGGAGGCAGCCTCGCTCGAGCAACTGGATGTTTACTTTGACTTGGTCAACGCCGTTCCACAGTTCGAGCTGTGGGTGTCAGTGCCGGAGGGCCCGTCGATGTGCATGCTGCGCAATGGCCAGAGCGCTTGGCTGATGTACCTTCGAGGATCAGGTGACAGTGGCTTCAGATCGTGTGGTGAGCCAGGCCGACTCGGGGACGAGAATTTCGTGTTGAATAACGGACAGGTTGATGAGTACCCGCTGTCGTGGTGCATTGATCTTGAGCAGTGCTACAAGGCTATCGCCTACTTCTATCTGAACGATGGCGCGAGGCCCGAATGCATCACGTGGCATGAGGAATAGTGACGGTCTTCAGAGCCAGTACGTTCAGTGCAAGATCCAAACCCAGAATTGCCCAACACGTTACGCCGCCGAGACGACTCGGCTTGGGCCCGAATCTGTCGACGAAGAAGGCACGCAAGCGCGAGTTCCTTGAGGAGATGGATCGGTTGGTTCAGTGGAATGCGCTGGAGTAAATTGTCGAGCCGCACAGCACGCGGGCCAGGACAGGACGCCCAACCTTTGCCGTCGAGACGATGCTGCGGATTCACCATATGCAGCAATGGTTCGGGTCGAGCGACGCTGCCATGGAGGAAGCACTGCACGATGTGCGTTGTACCGAGAGTTCGATGCACGCGGCATTCGGCGACTCGGTCTATCGGGGCACGCACAAGTGAGCGGAGGCTGCGGGACGGACCTGGCACGTGGCGATGCGCCCGGGCAATCGCAGGCTGCTGAATCCGTTCATTGAACCTGACTTCGTGGCCGAGTGGGTGAAAAAGATGAACGCCAGCATCCGAGCCAAGGTCGAACACCCGTGCCAAGTGCGGAGGGCGCTTGCAGCACTCGAATCTGGCTGATAAAGCCCATGTGAGCGTGTCTGGTGCCGCGAAACCATGTTGAAATTGATCGCCCGCATGGCTCGCCGTCACCCAATTCAATCCGCTGCGATTGCAAACCACGTTCTGCAGACCATCCCTGGAAAAACTGCCACGAGTAAAGCGAGGACGTCAGATGCTGCCCCTTCAATCGAGGACCAATTCTTGGGCGGCGCCAACAGGACAAGGTCTGCTTGTCACGCATCATCGAATGCTTCGATGGGATAGTGGCGAGTTGAGAAAGTTCTGCTGCCACGACGCTGCTCGCACCAGGCGGACAA
>NZ_JBXASW010000024.1:0-2533 GCF_058809745.1 Variovorax sp. MPBD4-3 | reverse complement strand
CCCCCCCCCCCCCCCCCCCCCCCCCCCCCCCCCCCCCCCACGACGCTGGCTTGACAAGCACGGCTATACAGTCGGGACTGTTCCGCCATCAATCACGTGTTCCGAGCCCGACACCGATGCCGCGCGCGGCGACACCAGGAAGGTGATCAGGTCTGCGACCTCCGTCGGCGTGGCAGGCCGCCCGACCGGAATTCCGCCTAGCCAGTCCATGACCATCTTCTTCCCACCTTCGTAGTCGGTCCCTGCTTCAGCACCCATTCGCTGGGCGAACACGATCGACGCTTCCGTTTCAATCCAGCCGGGTGAGACGCGCAGAACGCGGACACCTTTGGGCGCGACCTCCTTCGACAAGGACTTACTGTAGGTCGAAAGGGCACCCTTGGCAGCCGCGTAGGCGGTGGTCGATTCTGGAAGCGGAAGCACACGCTGGATTGAGGTCACATGGAGCACGACGCCTGCTCCTTTGGCCAACATCGCCGGCAGCAACGCACGGTCAAGACGAACTGCGGACATGAAGTTCAGGTTGAACTCGTTGAACCATACCGCATCATCGAGTGCGGCAAACCCGCCTGCTGGCGCGCTCGAACCGCCCACGGAGTTGATCAGGATATCGACACCGCCCCAACGCTGCTTCACCGCGCGCGCCAGCTCGGTCACTCCTTCCCCGGTCGCGAGGTCGGTCTGGACGTAGGTCACTCCTTCCAGCGGATTCTCTGGTGCAGCGCGCGCACTGGTCATGACCTGCACGCCGACCTCTCGGAGACCCTTAACGAGTGCAGCACCCAGACCCTTGGTGCCGCCCGTGACCAGGGCACGCTGCCCTTGCAGTTGGAGGTCGAAGTTCATGCCGTGATCTCCAGCGATGCGATCAGGCCGCGTTCCAGGCGAAACCGGTACGACAGATCGATGGGGCTACCGGGGAAGTTGCCAGTGACCTTGGCGCGGACAATCTGGAAGTCATCCTCACGCTCCAATGCAAACGGCATGCTTGTGGCGCTGTACTTGGCGGACGCCTCAGCGATGAAGGCCTTGATGGCATCAACGCCCGCGTAGGTGTGGCCGTCGTCTTTCATGACGGCTTGCGCTGTGAAGCAACGCGCAAGAGCTTCGGGTTTGTGCTCGGCCGCGAAGTAAGCGGCAATGGGCTCAGGAAGGGTCAAGCTGTTCATCTCGATGGCTCCATGCAGTGAACGAAGGCTTGAGAATGCGCGTTGGAGTGAATTTAGTGAATACTCTAGAATTCGGATGGGCTATGTAGAAACGGATGCATGATGCGAGGGTCTGAATTTGCGGAGCTGAAAGCCTTCGCTGCAGTGGTCGAGCGGGCAAGCTTTGCCCGGGCCGCTGAGCATCTGGGCCTGTCGCCTTCCGCACTCAGCCAGACCATCCGCCAACTCGAAAGCCGGATCGGTGCTCGACTTTTGAATCGCACGACACGAAGCGTCGCACCCTCGGCAAGTGGCGAATTGCTCTACCGGCGCATCGCACCGTTGTTCCGCGAGATGACGGCCGCGGTCGCTGAGGCTAGCGAAGCCGCCGGCCATACACGTGGCACGCTTCGTATCAACACGCTGGGTATTGCGGCGAGAACCATCATCGCGCCCAGGCTTCCACGCTTTCATCTGGCGTACCCTGACGTGGTACTCGACATCGTGGTCGATGACGCGCTGGTCGATATCGTCGGTGGCCGATTTGACGCCGGCATTCGCGTGGGCGGACGGCTCGAGAAAGACATGATTGCCGTGCGTCTCACGCCAGACCTGAACATGGTCGCCGTGGCGTCGCCCGATTACCTCGCGCGGCGAGGCACACCCAAAAAGCCCGAAGAGTTGCATCAGCACGCGTGCATCAACTGGCGACTCCAGATAGACGGCAGGTACTACCGCTGGGAGTTCGAGAAAAGGGGAAAGCGTCTCGAAGTGCCGGTAGACGGTCCTGTTGTCACCAACCACGCTGACATAGGCCTTGCTGCTGCGCTCAATGGGCTGGGCATTGCCTATCACTTCGAGCAGGACGGCGTGGGTGAGCTATTGGCGCAAGGACGGTTGGTCCAGGTCCTCGCGGACTGGTCAATCTCCCGGCCCGGACTATTTCTCTACTACCCCAACAGGCAGCACCGCCCAGCCCTGCTGGGTGCCTTCATCGACTGCCTGTTAGACAAAGATTGGGCATGAGCCCGCCGCCGCACCAGAACTGCGATTTGCTGGTAGTTCGTTGATTCCGGGCTGCGGCCGGTTTCACAGACACCTTGTCAGGTGTGCAATAAAACCGGAGGTGGTTCAAGGGAACGAGAAGGCAAGTCAGCCGAGAGTTCATGTGCGCGCAAGCCAGTCACCCGCCCCACCCCCCGCCGTGTGCATCGATAGCGGCATGATCGTCAACGCCGGCTTGGTCACCGACGCCCCTGCCTTCACATTGCTCCAATCTAGTACATGAGGGTTGGCAGCGCATTCACACTCTCGGCGCCGTCGACGATGCTGTCGCGCATGCCCGGCACCTTGTTCAGGATGTGCTCGGCGTAGAAGCGCGCGGT
>NZ_JBXASW010000023.1:0-81530 GCF_058809745.1 Variovorax sp. MPBD4-3 | reverse complement strand
TCCCCCGCCCAACCCGGCCTCGACAGCCTGTCGAAATCGTTCGAACCCGCCGCCATCGAGGCGCACTGGGGCCCGGAATGGGAAAAGCGCGGCTACGCCAAGGCGGGCTACCGCGGCACGCAGCAGCCCAGGGAAGGCGCCGAGTCGTTCGCGATCCAGTTGCCGCCGCCCAACGTGACCGGCACGCTGCACATGGGCCATGCGTTCAACCAGACGATCATGGACAGCCTCACGCGCTATCACCGCATGAAGGGCGCGAACACGCTGTGGGTGCCGGGCACCGACCATGCCGGCATCGCGACGCAGATCGTGGTGGAGCGCCAGCTGCAGGAGCAGAAGGTCAGCCGCCACGAACTCGGCCGCAAGAACTTCGTGGCGCGCGTGTGGGAGTGGAAGGAAAAGTCGGGCAACACCATCACGCAGCAGATGCGCCGCATGGGCGACACGGTCGACTGGAGCCGCGAGTACTTCACGATGGACGACGACCTGTCGAAGGTCGTGATGCACACGTTCGTGAAGCTGTACGAAGAAGGCCTCATCTACCGCGGCAAGCGCCTGGGCAACTGGGACCCGGTGCTCAAGACGTCGGTGAGCGACCTCGAGGTCGAGAGCGAGGAGGAAGACGGCTTCCTCTGGCACCTGTCGTACCCGCTGGAAGACGGCAGCGGCGCGCTGACCGTGGCCACCACCCGGCCCGAGACCATGCTCGGCGACACGGCCGTGATGGTCCACCCCGAGGACGAGCGCTACAAGCATCTCATCGGCCAGCGCGTGAAGCTGCCGCTGGTGGGCCGGCTGATTCCGATCATTGCCGACGACTACGTGGACAAGGAATTCGGCACCGGCGTGGTCAAGGTCACGCCCGCCCATGACTACAACGACTACGCGGTCGGCCAGCGCCACAAGCTCGAGATGATCGGCGTGCTGACGCTGGACGCGACCATCAACGACAACGCGCCCGAAAAATACCGCGGCATGGACCGCTTCGTGGCGCGCAAGGCCGTGGTGGCCGACCTCGACGCGCTGGGCCTGCTGGTCGAGGTGAAGAAGCACAAGCTGATGGTGCCGCGCTGCGCGCGCTCGGGCGCCATCGTCGAGCCGATGCTCACCGACCAGTGGTACGTGGCCATGACGCGCCCCGGCGCCGACGGCCAGTCGATCGCGCAGAAGGCCATCGACGTGGTGAAGTCGGGCGAAGTGCGCTTCGTGCCCGAGAACTGGGTCAACACCTACAACCACTGGATGGAGAACATCCAGGACTGGACCATCTCGCGCCAGCTCTGGTGGGGCCACCAGATTCCCGCCTGGTACGACGAGGAAGGCAACGTGTACGTGGCCGAGGACGAAGCCGCCGCGCAGGCCAAGGCGCCCGGCAGGAAGCTGACGCGCGACGAGGACGTGCTCGACACCTGGTACTCGTCGGCGCTGGTGCCCTTCTCTTCGCTGGGCTGGCCCGGAAAGACCAGGGAGCTGGAGCTGTACCTGCCCTCCACCGTGCTGGTGACGGGCTACGACATCATCTTCTTCTGGGTCGCCCGGATGATCATGATGACCAAGCACTTCACCGGCAAGGTGCCGTTCAAGGACGTCTACATCCACGGCCTGGTGCGCGACGCGCAGGGCAAGAAGATGAGCAAGTCCGAAGGCAACGTGCTCGACCCGGTCGACCTGATCGACGGCATCGCGCTGCCCGAGCTGCTGGACAAGCGCAGCCAAGGCCTGCGCAAGCCCGAGACCGCGCCCACGGTGCGCAAGAACACGCAGAAGGAGTTCCCGGACGGCATTCCGGCGTTCGGCGCCGATGCGCTGCGCTTCACCTTCGCTTCGCTGGCCTCGCTGGGCCGCAGCATCAACTTCGACTCGAAGCGCTGCGAGGGCTATCGCAACTTCTGCAACAAGCTGTGGAACGCCACGCGCTTCGTGCTGATGAACTGCGAAGGCCAGGACTGCGGCCTGCTGGAGCACACGAAGGAAGACTGCAAGGTCGGCGGCCCGGCCCACGGCTACCTGAAGTTCAGCCGCGCCGACTACTGGATCGTGTCGCAGCTGCAGCGCGTTGAGGCCGAAGTGACCAAGGGCTTCGAGGAATACCGCCTCGACAACGTGGCCAACACGATCTACCAGTTCGCCTGGGACGAGTTCTGCGACTGGTACCTCGAAATCGCCAAGGTGCAGATCCAGACCGGCGACGACGCGCAGAAGCGCGCCACCCGCCGCACGCTGATCCGCGTGCTCGAAACGCTGCTGCGCCTGGCGCACCCGGTGATTCCGTTCATCACGGAAGAGCTGTGGCAGAAGGTGTCGAAGGTCGCGGGGCGCGAGGGCGAGTCGATCATGGTGGCGGCGTATCCGCAGAGCCAGCCGGAGAAGATCGACGAGGCGGCCGAGGCTTACGTGGCGCGGCTGAAGAGCCTGGTCGACGCATGCCGCACGCTGCGCGGCGAGATGAACGTGTCGCCCGCGATGCGCCTGCCGCTGTACGCCGTGGCCGACGACGCCGAGGGCGCTGCCTTCCTGCGCGAAGCGGCGCCCGTGCTGCAGGCGCTGGCCAAGCTCAAGGAAGTGAAGGTCTTCGACGACGAAGCCTCTTGGCAGGCAGCCGCGGAAGCGGCGCCGGTGGCGGTGGTGGGCGCCGCGCGCCTGTGCCTGCACATGGAAATCGACAAGGCGGCCGAGAAGCTGCGCATCGGCAAGGAAATCGCTCGCATCGAGGGCGAGATCGCCAAGGTGCACGGCAAGCTCGGCAACGAGGCGTTCGTGGCCAAAGCGCCGCCCGCCGTGATCGAGCAGGAGCGCAAGCGCCTGGCCGATTTCACCGCCACGCTGGAGCGCCTGCGCGACCAGCTTGTGCGCCTCGGCTGACAGACGGACAAAATACCGGGCGTTTAGGATGCTGGTTCGGCACTTGCTTGCCGCTCCTGCGACCACTCCCGGGACCTCCCCCTTTCTTTCTTCCAACGAACCGACGCCGAACTGCCCATGTCCACACCATCGACACGTATCCGCAAGGCTGTATTTCCCGTTGCGGGCTTTGGCACCCGCTTTCTGCCTGCCACCAAGGCACAGCCGAAGGAAATGCTGCCGGTGGTCGACAAGCCGCTGATCCAGTACGCCGTCGAAGAGGCCTACGCCGCGGGCATCCGCGACATGATCTTCGTGACCGGCCGCAACAAGCGCGCCATCGAGGACCACTACGACACCGCCTACGAGCTCGAAAGCCAGCTCGAGGCCAGCGGCAAGACCGCCCTGCTGAACATCGCCCGCTCGGTCATGCCCGACGACATGACCTGCTCCTACGTGCGCCAGCCGCGCATGTTGGGCCTGGGCCATGCCGTGCTGTGCGCCGAGCACCTGGTGGGCAACGAGCCCTTCGCCGTGCTGCTGGCGGACGACCTGATGGTCGGACCCAAGGGCGGCGAACCCGTGCTGGCGCAAATGACCGCGGCCTTCGCCCGCCTCGGCGGCTCGCTGCTGGCGGTGCAGGAAGTGCCGCTGGAACACGTCAAGCGCTACGGCATCGTGGCCGGCGACGCGATCGAGGAAGGCCTGGTGAAGGTCAGCCACATGGTCGAGAAGCCGAAGCCCGAAGACGCGCCTTCGCGCCTGGGCGTGGCCGGCCGCTACATCCTGACGCCGGGCGTGTTCGCCGAGATCCGCAACCAGCCCAAGGGCGCGGGCGGCGAGATCCAGCTGACCGACGGCATCGCGGCGCTGATGAAGAAGGAATCGGTGTACGCGTACTCGTACAAGGGCATCCGCTACGACTGCGGCAGCAAGGAAGGCTTCCTGCAGGCATCGGTGGAACTGGCGCTGGCCCACCCTGAAGTGGGCGCGGAGTTCCGCGAATACCTCAAGAGCCTGAAGCTGTAACAGCGCTCGTCGCGCTTGTGCAAAGGGCCGCTTTCGCGGCCCTTTTCTTTTGCTTCCTCAGCGGCGCTTGAGCACGTGGATGAAGTCGGTGCCGACGGTTTCCTGCTCCATCAGCTCGTTGCCGGTCTGGCGCGCGAAGGCCTGGAAGTCGCGGATCGACCCGGGGTCGGTCGACACCACTTTCAGCAGCTGCCCGCTCGTCATCTCGTTGAGCGATTTCTTCGCCTTCAGGATGGGCAGCGGGCAGTTCAGCCCGCGCGTGTCGAGCTCGCGGTCAGCTTGCACTTCCACGCTCCTCGGGTTCCGGCGGCAGGTTCAGGCCGCGGCGGCGCTCTTCGTTTTCCGCGGCGGTGAAGAACACGGGCTCATGGCCGCGCGTGCGCAGCCAGTCGGCCAGCGCGTAGCCGGTGCCGGCCGGCCAGCACTTCAGGTCGGGCAGGTCGTAGAGGCGGTAGTCGACCAGTTCGGGCGAAAGCTTCACCTCGCCGTCGGCCACCACGTGGTAGGCGATGATGACCTGGTTCATGCGCTGGAAGTCGTACGCGCCGACGATCTTGAGCGCGCTGACGTCGAGGTTGGTCTCTTCCTTGACCTCGCGCGCAACGCCTTCCTCGGGCGTCTCGCCGGCCTCCATGAAGCCGGTGATCAGCGCGAACATCTTGCCCGGCCACGCCGCATTGCGCGCCAGCAGCACCTGGCCGCGGTACTCGACGATGGCCGCGAGCACGGGCGTGGGGTTGTTCCAGTGCGTGTGGCCGCAGTTGGAGCAGCGCAGGCGCTCCTTGGGACCGCCGTCTTCCATCAGCGCGATCCACTCGAGCGGCGTGGCACAGACCTGGCAAAACTTGGGATGGGGCATGGGGTCTCTTTTCTTTTTATGGCGCCGCCTCGGGCAAGGCGGACGCGGGTTGGCTGAAGACGATCAGGCCGGGAACACGCCGGTGGAGAGATAGCGGTCGCCGCGGTCGCAGACCACGAACACGATGGTCGCGTTCTCGACCGTCTTCGACACCTCGAGCGCGGCCCAGAGCGCGCCGGCAGCCGAGATGCCGCCGAAGATGCCCTCTTCGCGCGCAAGGCGGCGGCACATTTCTTCGGCGTCGTCCTGGCTCACGCTGATTTCCTGGTCGACCCGGCTCGGATCGAAGATCTTCGGCATGTATTCGGCCGGCCATTTGCGGATGCCCGGAATGCGCGAGCCTTCGGCCGGTTGCGCGCCGACGATGCGGATGGCGGGGTTCTTCTCTTTCAGGAAGCGCGAAACGCCGGTGATGGTGCCCGTGGTGCCCATCGCGCTCACGAAGTGGGTGACCTTGCCCTTGGTGTCGGCCCAGATTTCGGGGCCCGTGGTCTCGTAGTGGATGCGCGGGTTGTCGGGGTTGGCGAACTGGTCGAGCACCCGGCCCTTGCCCTGCGCAACCATCTGCTCGGCGAGATCGCGCGCGTATTCCATGCCGCCGCTCTTGGGCGTGAGGACCAGTTCGGCGCCAAAAGCCTTCATGGTCTGGGCACGCTCGACGGAGAGGTCCTCCGGCATGATCAGCACCATTCGGTAACCCTTGATGGCCGCGGCCATGGCCAGCGCGATGCCTGTGTTGCCGGAGGTGGCTTCGATCAGCGTGTCGCCGGGCTTGATTTCACCGCGCTCCTCGGCGCGCTTGATCATCGAGAGGGCCGGCCGGTCTTTCACCGAGCCTGCCGGATTGTTGCCTTCCAGCTTGCCGAGAATCACGTTGCCACGCTTGGCGTTTTCTGCGGCATGGATGCGTTGCAGGGCGACCAGGGGGGTCTTGCCGATGGCATCTTCGATCGTCGGATAATTCATGGCAGCCACTGTGCCATAATTTTGGGCTTCGTTCAGAACCCTGCCCGGGTGGTGAAATTGGTAGACGCAGGGGACTCAAAATCCCCCACCGAAAGGTGTGCCGGTTCGATTCCGGCCCCGGGCACCACACTTTGGCTCGCCCCCAGGCTGCGCGGCACTTCGTGTCCGCTTCGCCTTCCCCCTACCGGGGGCAACACCTGAGGCCCGGCTAAGCCGGTTCCTCGGTGTTCCTGGAATGGGCCTCTCCCACTACGACTGCCCGTTGGCCTCTATCAGGCCCGTATGCACCGTCGGGTGCGCCAGCCGCACCCGCAGTTCGCGCTTGAGCCGCGTGTTGTCCAGCCGGCGCGATTCCCCCATGAAGCTCAGCAACTGCAGCGGCAATTGCCGCTCGGCCTCGCCGCGGGCCACGCGCGGCGGGCGGGGCATGCCGTACAGGTCGGCGGCCAGGTCCATGTAGTCGCCCATCTTCAGTTCGGTGTCGTCCGACGCATGCACGATGCGCTGCGGCTTGCCGCGGAACAGCGCGGCCTCGCAGGCTCGCGCCAGGTCGTCGGCGTGGATATGGTTGGTGTAGACGTCGTCCTCGTGCCGCAGCACGGGGGTGCCGCGCTGCAGGCGGGCGCGCGGCGTGCCGTTCTCGCGGTCCGGCGCATAGATGCCGGGAATCCGCAGGATGCTGGCACGGATGCCGGCACTGCGGCCCAGCCAGCGCACGGCGCGTTCGGCGTCCACGCGGCGATGCGAGCGGGGCGTGTCCGGCCGCACGCCGCGGGTTTCGTTCACGCGAGCGCCGCCGCAGTCGCCGTAGACGCCGCTGGTAGAGCCATAGACGAAGGTCGAAGGCACCGAGCGCAGCCGCAGCGCGCGGGCCAGCGCGGTGGTGCGCTGGTCGCGCCACCAGGCGGCGCCACCGTCGCGGGCCGGCGGCGCCAGGTGCAGCACCCGGGTCGCGATGCCCGCCAGCCTGCGCAGGGTGGCCGCGTCGTCCAGGTTGCCGACCAGCGGGCGCACGCCGGCTGCCCGCAGGGCGGCCACCCGGTCCCTGGAGGAAGTGAGCGCCACCAGTTGCATACGGCCCGAAAGATCGCGCGCGACACGCTGGCCGACGTCGCCGCAGCCCACGATGAGAAGGCGCTCGCGCCGGAAACGCGCCGGCAGAGCGCCGGAGGGGCTATTGATTGAAGGCAAAATCCTGTTCCTGTCCCAATTCAGTTGCTCCCGCGCTGTTTGCAGCGCCCAGGAGATTACCCCCCGAAGAATACCGATGACTGCTACCGCGCCGCATGAGGCAGGCTTTTCCATCACCGTCGAGCCCAGCGGGCGCCATTTCGTGGCGCAGGGCGATGAAACCATCCTCGCGGCCGGCATCCGGCAAGGCATCGGCCTGCCCTACGGCTGCAAGGACGGCGCCTGCGGCTCCTGCAAATGCAAGAAGCTCTCGGGCGAGGTCACGCTCGGACCCCACCAGAGCAAGGCGCTGAGCGCCGAAGAACAACTGGCCGGCTTCGTGCTGACCTGCTGCGCCCACGCCACCAGCGACGTGGTGCTCGAGTCGCGCCAGGTCACGGAAGCCGGCGCGCTGCCGATCCGCAAGATGCCCGTGCGGGTGATGGGGCTCACGCGCCAGTCGCACGACGTGATTCTCTTGCGCCTGCAGCTGCCGGCGGGCGAGCCGCTGCAGTTCTACGCGGGCCAGTATGTCGAATTCATCCTGCGCGACGGCGCCCGCCGGAGCTACTCGATGGCCAATGCGCCGCACACCGTCGGCGTGCCCGGCACGGGCATTGAGCTGCACCTGCGTCACCTGCCGGGCGGCAAGTTCACCGACCACGTGTTCGGCACGATGAAGGAAAAGGAAATCCTGCGCATCGAAGGCCCCTTCGGCAGCTTCTTCCTGCGCGAGGACTCCGACAAGCCGATCATCCTGCTGGCCTCGGGCACCGGCTTCGCGCCCATCAAGGCGCTGCTGGAACACATGCAGTTCAAGGGCATCACGCGGCCCGTGTCGCTCTACTGGGGCGGCCGCCGCCCCGAAGACCTGTACATGGACGCCTGGGTGCGCGAGCAGATGCCCAACATGCCCCAGCTGCGCTACGTGCCCGTCGTCTCCAACGCGACGCCGCAGGACAACTGGACCGGCCGCACCGGCTTCGTCCACCAGGCCGTGCTGGAAGACTTCGCCGACCTGTCGGGCCACCAGGTCTATGCCTGCGGCGCGCCCATCGTGGTGGATTCGGCCAAGCGCGACTACGTGGCGCTGGCCGGGCTGCCCGAAGAAGAGTTCTTTGCAGACGCGTTCACCACCGAGGCCGACAAGGCCGTTCCCTGAAGACAACACAAGAAACATGAAGACGAGACACTTCCTTCTCACCCTCCTTGCAAGTGCCACCGCCCTGCTGGGCACCGGCACGGCCAGCGCCCAGCAGCAGCGCCCCATCCGCCTCGTCGTGCCCTACGCGGCCGGCGGCCCGATCGACAACACCGCGCGCATCCTGGCCGAACGCGTCAAGGACACGCTGGGCCCGGTCATCATCGACAACAAGCCCGGTGCGGGCGGCAACATCGGCGCGGACATCGTGGCGAAGGCACCGCCGGACGGCCTGACCATCGGCATCGCGGCCACCGCCACGAACGCGGTGAATCCGTGGCTCTACAACAAGATCCCGTTCAACGCCGCGACCGACTTCGCGCCCATCACCCAGATGGTCCGCGTGCCCAACGTGCTGGTGATGAACGCCGACACCGCGAAGCGCCTGAACATTAACAGCGTGGCCGACCTCATCCGCTACGCCAAGGCCAACCCCGCCAAGCTCAACTACGGCAGCGGCGGCAACGGCAGCGCGGGGCACCTGGCGGGCGAGCTGTTCAAGAAGGAAGCAGGCATCTTCGCGGTGCACATTCCGTACAACGGCGGCAGCCCGGCGCAGCTGGCGCTGATCTCGGGCCAGGTCGACTTCAACTTCGACAACCTCGCCACCGCCGCGCCGAACATCCGCTCGGGCAAGCTGAAGGCGATTGCGGTGACGACGCTGCAGCGCAGCAGCTCGCTGCCCGAGGTACCGCCCATCGCCGACACGCTCAAGGGCTTTTCCATCGACACGTGGTGGGGCCTGGTGGCACCGGCGGGCACGCCGCACGACGTGGTCGTGAAGCTGAATCAGGCGTTCGTGGCCGCGCTGAATGCGCCGGAAACGAAGACGCGCTTCGCCGGCCTGCTGGCGGAGCCGGTGGCCAGCTCGCCGGAACAGTTCGGTGCGTTCATGAAGAGCGAACTGGCGAAGTACGAAGCCGTGGTCAAGGCGACTGGCGCCAAGGTCGACTGAAGGCGCCCCCTCGGGGGCCCTTGTTCATTCGCCCAGGTACGCGGCCCGCACGCGCGGGTCGCTCAGCAGGGCCTTGGCCTCGCCGCTCATGGTGATCAGGCCCGACTCCATCACATAGCCCCGGTCGGCCAGCTGCAGCGCGCGGTTGGCGTTCTGCTCCACCAGCAGGATCGTGACGCCCTGCGAGGCCACGGTCTGCACCACCTCGAAGATCTTGTCGCACATGATCGGCGACAGGCCCATGGTCGGTTCGTCCAGCAGCAGCACCTTGGGGCGCGCCATCAGCGCGCGGCCCATGGCCAGCATCTGCTGCTCGCCGCCCGACATGGTGCCGGCCAGCTGGTCCTTGCGCTCGCGCAGGCGCGGGAAGGTGACGAACACGCGCTCCATGTCGCTGGCGATCTCGGCCTTGTCCTTGCGGATGTAGGCGCCGATCTGCAGATTCTCGGTGATGGTCATGCGCGTGAACACGCCACGGCCTTCCGGCACCATCACCAGGCCTTCGGACACCAGGTCCCAGGCGCCGCGGCCCTTGATGCTGCGGCCCAGGAACTCGATGTTGCCGGCCCCGGCCGGCAGCGTGCCGGTGATCGCCTTCATGGTGGTGGTCTTGCCGGCGCCGTTGGAGCCGATCAGCGAGACCAGCTCGCCCTCGCGCACCTCGAAGTCCACGCCCTTGACGGCCTGGATGCCGCCGTAGCCCACCTTCAGGCCGCCGACCTTCAGCAGCGTCTTGCCGGCCGCCTTGGCCTGCGCGGCGCTGGCCAGGGTGTCTTGTTCGCTCGTCATCGTTGCTGTCGTCATTTCAGTGGCCTCCGGTGCCGAGGTAGGCCTCGATCACCTTCTCGTTCTTCTGCACGTCGTAGGGCGTTCCCTCGGCGATCTGCTTGCCGTAGTCCAGCACGGTGACGCGGTCGCACAGACCCATGATGAGCTTGACGTCGTGTTCGATGATGAGGATGGTGCGGTTGTCGCGGCGGATGCGGTCGATCAGCTCGCGCAGCGCCACCTTCTCGGTGGAGTTCATGCCCGCGGCCGGCTCGTCCAGCGCGATGAGCTGCGGATCGGTGGCCAGGGCGCGCGCGATTTCCAGGCGGCGCTGGTCGCCGTAGCTCAGCGTGCGCGCCTTGTAGTCGGCGAACTTGCCGATGCCCACGTAGTCGAGCAGCTCCTGCGCGCGCTTGGCGATGGCGGCCTCCTCGGCCTTGAAGCTGCCCGTGCGCAGCATGGCGCCGAACACGCCCGAATGGGTACGGATGTGGCGCCCGACCATCACGTTCTCCAGCGCCGTCATTTCGGCGAAGAGGCGGATGTTCTGGAAGGTGCGCGCAATGCCGGCCTTGGCCACTTCGTGCACGGCCGTCGGCTGGTAGGGCTTGCCGGCCAGCTCGAAGGTGCCGCTGTCGGGCGTGTACAGGCCGGTGATCACGTTGAAGAACGTGGTCTTGCCCGCGCCGTTGGGGCCGATCAGTCCGTAGACCTGGCCGCGCTTGATGGTGATGCCCACGTCCGAGAGCGCCTGCAAGCCGCCGAAGCGCTTGGAGATGCCGCGTACGTCGAGGATGGTGTCCGTAGTCGTCGTCATGTTGATTTCTCCTTCGGCGTTCACGGATTGATCGACATGGGACGCGAGGCCGCACCCGGCAGCTCGTCGGCGGGCGTATCGATGCCCGGTGCATGGGTCTGCAGCGAGCCCGGGGCCACCGCGGCATGGGTCGGGTCGACGGGCACGCCGCCCTTCTTCGTCAGGGACTTGCCATGCTCCGGCGACGGCCACAGGCCGCGCGGGCGCACCAGCATGATGACGATCATGGCCAGCGCGATGAACAGCTGGCGCAGGATGGATGCGTCGAGGCGGCCGTCGGTGGCCGCCTGCAGCGGGCCGGCCACGTAGCGCAGCACCTCGGGCAGCGCTGCCAGCAGCACGGCGCCCAGGATCACGCCGGGCAGGTGCCCGATGCCGCCGAGCACCACCATGGCCACGATCATCACCGACTCCATCAGGCTGAAGGACTCGGGCGACACGAAGCCCTGGAAGGCCGCGAACATCGCGCCCGACACGCCGCCGAAGCTCGCGCCCATGCCGAAGGCCAGCAGCTTCATGTTGCGGGTGTTGATGCCCATGGCCTTGGCGGCGATCTCGTCTTCGCGGATGGCCATCCACGCGCGGCCGATGCGCGAGGTCTGCAGGCGGTGCGAGATGATCACGGTCGCGACCACGAGCGCCAGGAACAGGTAGTAGTACAGCGACACCGAGGAGATCGTGAAGCCGTCGAACTTCCATGCCTTGCCGAGGTCGAGGCCCCAGAACTTGATGGAGTCGATGGCCGTGATGCCCTTGGGCCCGTTGGTGATGTTGACGGGCTGGTCCAGGTTGTTCAGGAACACGCGGATGATTTCGCCGAAGCCCAGCGTGACGATGGCGAGGTAGTCGCCGCGCAGCTTCAGCGTGGGCGCGCCCAGCAGCACGCCGAGCACGGCGGCCACCACCAGCGCCAGCGGAATCACGATCAGCAGCGAGGTGTGCATGCCGTTCGGGAACATCTGCGCGAACCACGGGAAGGTCTCGGTCAGGTGAGACGAGCCCATGAGCGCGAAGAGATAGGCGCCCACCGCGAAGAAGGCCACGTAGCCCAGGTCGAGCAGGCCGGCGTAGCCGACCACGATGTTCAGGCCCAGTGCCAGCAGCACGTAGAGCAGCGCGATGTCGGCGATGCGCACCCATGCGTTGCCCTGCATCTGCAGCAGCAGCGGCAGGGCGAGCACGGCGATGGCGCCGATGATGTAGAGCGCGAGGTTCTTGCTGTTCTTCATGGCTCGCTCCTTACGCACGGTCCGCCACGCGTTCGCCGAGCAGGCCCGACGGACGCAGGGTGAGCATGACGATCAGCACGATGAACGCGAAGATGTCGCTGTAGTTGCTGCCCAGCACGCCACCGGTGATGGTGCCGATGTAGCCAGAGCCGATGGCCTCGATGAGCCCCAGCAGGATGCCGCCGACCACCGCGCCCGCGAGGTTGCCGATGCCGCCGAACACCGCCGCGGTGAAGGCCTTGAGGCCGGGCAGGAAGCCCATCGCGTGCTGCGCGATGCCGTAGTTCGACGCGTACATCACGCCCGCGATGGCCGCGAGCACGGCGCCGATGATGAAGGTGGCCGAGATGACCATGTCGGGGCGGATGCCCATGAGGGCGGCCACGCGCGGGTTCTCCGCGGTGGCGCGCATCGCGCGGCCGAGCTTGGTGTAGTTGACCAGCCACATGAGCACCACGAGCGAGAACGCCGTGACGCTGAGGATCATCACCTGCGTGGGCGAGATCACCGCGCCGCCCACGTGGATGGGGTCGGTCGGCAGCAGGTTGGGATAGGCCTTGTTGGTCGGCTTCCAGATGATCATCGCCAGCGTCTGCAGCAGGATCGACATGCCGATGGCGGTGATCAGCGGCGCGAGCTTGGGGCTGTTGCGCAGCGGCCGGTAGGCCACTTTCTCGATCACGAAATTGAGGGTTGCCGCGACGATGCAGGCAATGATCAGGGCAATGAGCAGAACCAGCCAGCCCGGTGTGTTGGGCATGCCGTCCTTCATGAGGCCGATGATGGTCCAGCTCGTCAGAGCCCCCACCATTAATACTTCTCCGTGCGCAAAGTTGATCAGATTGATGATGCCGTACACCATGGTGTAGCCCAAGGCTATCAAGGCATACATGCTGCCGAGAACCAGACCGTTGATGATCTGCTGCAGCAAAATGTCCATATCGCGTTCCCTATGTGTTGCACCGTTGCGGGGTGCCATTCACCCACCGGGGCACCGGTTTGGCGCCCCCAGCTTGATAAGCAAAAAACCAGCCAACATGTGTCGCCGGCGGATTTGTGGGCGGGATTGTAGTCACGCGCCAGCGCTGATTTGGTGCGTGTTGACCGGGGTTTACCCGCTCACCTCATGCTGTATGCGCGTGAGTTCATGCACGGCTTGCGTGCATGTTGCAAGACCGTATCAGTCGTTGCCTTCAGCGTTCAGGCGACGCAGTTCCCGGAGCTTCTCGCCGATGCGGATCTCGAGTCCGCGGTCGACCGGCTCGTAGAAGACCTGGCCTTCCAGGCCGTCGGGAAGGTAGCGCTCGCCGGCGGCGAAACCGCCCTCCTCGTCGTGCGCATAGCGGTAACCCTTGCCGTAGTCGAGCTCTTTCATGAGCTTGGTGGGTGCATTGCGCAGGTGCATGGGCACCGGGCGCGTGCTGTCCTTCTTCACGAGGGCGCGCACTGCGTTGTAGGCCTTGTAGACCGCGTTCGACTTGGGCGCGATCGCGAGGTAGACCACGCACTCGGCCAGCGCCAGTTCGCCTTCGGGGGTACCCAGTCGTTCGTAGACCTCGGCCGCGTCTAGCGCGAGGCGCAGCGCGCGCGGGTCGGCCAGGCCGATGTCTTCGCTCGCCATGCGCACCAGCCGGCGTGCCATGTAGCGCGGGTCGGCGCCGCCGTCGAGCATGCGCACGAACCAGTAGAGGGCGGCATCGGGGTCGCTGCCGCGCACGGACTTGTGCAGCGCGCTGATGGTGTCGTAGAACTGCTCGCCGCCCTTGTCGTAGCGCCGCATGCGCTCGCCCAGCACACGCAGCAGCCATTCGTCGGAGATGTTCGAGAGCTTCTCGGCACGCGCTGCTACGGCCAGTGTCTCGAGGGTGTTGAGCAGCCGGCGCGCATCGCCGTCGGCATAGGCCACGAGGCGGTCGACCGCTGCAGCGTCGATGGCGGGCACGGCCTGGATGTCCTGCGCGCGCGCCACGATCTGCTTGAGATCGCCTTCGTCGAGCGACTGAAGCACGTACACCGCGGCACGCGAGAGCAGCGCGGAGTTGACCTCGAACGACGGGTTTTCGGTGGTCGCGCCGATGAAAGTGAAAAGGCCCGATTCCACGTGCGGCAGGAAGGCGTCCTGCTGGCTCTTGTTGAAGCGGTGCACTTCGTCGACGAAGACGATGGTGCGCTGCTGCGTGAGCCCGTCGCGCGCGGCGGTGGCAAGTTCCACGGCCTCGCGGATGTCCTTCACGCCGCCGAGCACCGCGCTGATGCTGAGGAACTGCGCGTCGAAGGCATCGGCCATGAGCCGTGCGATGGTGGTCTTGCCGGTGCCGGGCGGCCCCCAGAGGATGCACGAGTGCGGCTGGCCCGACTCGAACGCGATGCGCAGCGACATGCCCGGCCCCAGCAGATGCTGCTGGCCGATCACTTCGCCGAGCGTGCGCGGACGCAGGCGCTCGGCGAGGGGTTGATGCGCGCTGGTGGCCAAACCCGTGGTGCGTCCTGGCTTACTGCTTGACGACATCGGCACCGGCGGGTGCCTTGAAGTCGAACACACCGGCCGGCAGCGACGGATTCACTTCGACCTTGTTGAACTTGAGCACCGAACGCTGGCCGAAGCTGTCGAGAATCTCGAGCGCCGCGAGCGCATCGCCCTGGAAGCCCACCTGCACGCTCTGCAGCTGGCCGTCCTTGTTCTTAGGCATGGCCTTGACCCATTGCAGGCCGTCGCGGTCGGGCGTGGCCTCGAGCGTGAAGTCGGCCTGCAGCGCCTTCAGGTCGGGCGCGGCGGCAATCAGCGCCGCGGGCGTGGAGCCCAATGCCTGAGCCTGTGCACGCTGCGTGACCTGGTTCAGGTCGGCGTCGTAGAGCCACAGCGTCTTGCCGTCGGCCACGATGCTTTGCGCGAAGGGCTTCTGGTAATCGAACTTGAATTTGCCGGGGCGCTGGAATTCGAAGGTGCCGGTCGAAGTCTTGGTGCGGCCCGGCTGGCCTTCGCGCGACGGCGCGGTCACGGTCTGGGTGAAGTCGGCACGGCCGGACTTGACCGTCTTCACGAAGGTTTCGAGGCTCTCGAGCCCGCCCGCCCACGCGTTGGCGGAACACACGAGGCCGATCAATAGCCAATGACGCAATTTCAATTTGAATTCCTCGCAATAGCTTTTGGGCTGTGCCACGGAGCGTGACACTCAACTTCGACCCTAACCGCCGCGAATTGCGGCAGGTGTAGGTCTTGATGAAGATTTGCAATGCCGGATGGCTTTTTGCAAATTTCCTTTCAGCCCGTAACCTGAAATACCGGTTCGTCCCCGCGAATTATTCGGCCGCGCGCGCCGGCACCAGGATTTCCCGCTGGCCGCTGCCGCTCATGGCGCTGACGAGACCGGCCTTTTCCATGTCCTCGACCAGACGGGCGGCGCGGTTGTAGCCGATCTTCAGGTGCCGCTGCACGAGCGAGATGCTGGCCTTGCGGTTCTTGAGCACGACTTCCACCGCCTGGTCGTACATCGGGTCTTTCTCGGCATCGCCGCCGCCGAGCATGTCGCCGTCACCGTCGCCATCGACCGTGCCGCCTTCGAGCACGCCCTCGATGTAGTCGGGCTCGCCCTGGCTCTTGAGGTAGGCCACCACGCGGTGCACTTCCTCGTCGCTCACGAAGGCGCCGTGCACGCGGATCGGCAGGCCGGTTCCGCTGGGCATGTAGAGCATGTCGCCCATGCCGAGCAGCGCTTCGGCGCCCATCTGGTCGAGGATGGTGCGGCTGTCGATCTTGCTCGACACCTGGAACGCGATGCGGGTCGGGATGTTGGCCTTGATGAGGCCGGTGATCACGTCGACGCTGGGGCGCTGCGTGGCCAGGATCAGATGGATGCCCGCGGCGCGCGCCTTCTGCGCGAGGCGGGCGATCAGCTCTTCGATCTTCTTGCCGACCACCATCATCAGGTCGGCCAGTTCGTCGATCACCACGACGATGTGCGGTTCGCGCTTGAGCGGTTCCGGATCGTCCGGCGTCAGGCTGAAGGGGTTGTAGATGAACTCCTCGCGCGCCTTGGCTTCGTCGATCTTGGTGTTGTAGCCGGCCAGGTTGCGCACGCCCAGCTTGCTCATGAGCTTGTAGCGGCGCTCCATCTCGGCCACGCACCAGTTCAGGCCGTGGGCCGCCTGGCGCATGTCGGTGACCACGGGCGCCAGCAGGTGCGGAATGCCTTCGTAGACCGACATTTCGAGCATCTTCGGGTCGATCATGAGCAGGCGGACGTCGCGCGCCTCGGCCTTGTAGAGCAGCGAAAGGATCATGGCGTTGATACCCACCGACTTGCCCGAGCCGGTGGTACCGGCCACCAGCACGTGCGGCATCTTCGCGAGGTCGGCCACCACGGGGTTGCCGATGATGTCCTTGCCGAGGCCCATGGTGAGCATCGACTTGCCTTCGTTGTAGATCTGCGAGCCCAGGATTTCGCTGAGCTTGATCGACTGGCGCTTGGCGTTCGGCAGTTCGAGCGCCATGTAGTTCTTGCCCGGGATGGTCTCCACCACGCGGATGGACACCAGCGAGAGCGAACGCGCGAGGTCCTTCGCGAGATTGACGATCTGCGAGCCCTTGACGCCGGTGGCGGGCTCGATTTCATAGCGCGTGATGACAGGGCCCGGCGAAGCGAGCACCACGCGCACCTCGACGCCGAAGTCCTTTAGCTTCTTCTCGATCATGCGCGAGGTCATCTCGAGCGTGTCGGAAGAGACGGTTTCCTGGCGCACTTGGGCGGCATCGAGCAGGTCGACCTGCGGCAGCTTGCTGTCGGGCAGTTCCTTGAAGAGCGGCTTCTGGCGCTCCTTGACGACGCGATCGCTCTTGGGCACCTCGGTCATCGCGGGCTCGATCTGCACGGGCGGCGACGGGACGCGGCGCTTGGGCCGCGGCTCGATGCGGATTTCGTCATCGTCGTCCGCGAAGGCTGACGACGCGGAAGACATGGACGGCTCGCCTCCCCTGTTGTCCGACGCACCGCTGCCGCGCGTGAACGCGGGCTCGTCGGCCTCGGCGCGCTCGCGGGCCGCCTGCTTGCCCATGGCGATGTCGGCGGCCATCTCGCGCTTCTCGCGGCGCGACTCGAAGAGCGAATAGGCGCGTGCGCCGATACGCTCGGCGATCAGGCTCCAAGAGAAGCGGAACACCAGCGCCGAACCGATCACGCCGCCGGCGATGGCGACCAGCGCCGAGCCGGTGAAGCCGAGCCAGCGCACGCTGGCCGGCCCCACCAGGGCACCGATCGCGCCGCCGCCGGCACCGCCCGGCAGGTGGCCTTCGAGACGGTACAGGCGCGACCATTCGAGCATCGCACTCGCGCACAGCAGCAGCGCAAGACCGAACCAGAAGGCGAGGCGGCTGCGGTTGAAGCGGCCGCGCGGAGCCTGCTCGGCCGCCGAAGTCGGTTCGCCACCGCGCAGCCAGCTGGCCAGCGAAGACAGCCATGCGCGCAGCCCGGCTGCAAGGCACCACCACACGGAAAAGCCCGCGGCAAAGTAGCTGCCATCGGCCAGCCAGGCGCCGAAACGGCCACCCCAGTTCTTGATTTCGCCCCCGGTGCCCGATGTCGACCAGGCGGCATCGGAAAGCGTGAAGCTCAGCATTGAAAGCAGCCAGAACAGCAGCGCTGCGAATCCAGCAATCAGCGTGATTTCGTGGGCGAAGCGCATGGCGCGCGTGCGCACGGGTTGCCCGTCGGCGGCAGAGGAAGATTGAAGCGTATTGAGCGAATAGGTCATGAAAAACGCGGCACCCGGTCCAGAAAATCGGGGGCCGGACACACGAACACTACAACAAAAGGCCGGAGCCGCTCGCAGCGGACCCGGCCCCGGAAGCTCAAGCCAGGGACAGGAGCCGTTCCTTGACGATCATCGACCCGTCGTCCAGGGTCTGCACGAAGCCGCGCTCCTCGAGGTCCTTCATGACGCGGCTCACCATTTCGCGCGAGGCGCCGACCATCTTGGCCAGATCCTGGCGGGAGATCTTGTCGCGCACCTTGAGGATGCCCGCGCCGTCTTCGATGGCGAACTCGAGCAGCGAGCGGGCCACGCGGCCGTACACGTCCATCAGCGCCAGCGATTCGATCTTGCGGTCGGCGTGGCGCAGGCGCTGCACGAGGCCGCGCATGATGTTGTAGGCCATCGAGGAGTTCTCCGGCAGGCAGCGCGCGAAGGCGTCGCGGCCCAGCATGAGCACGTCGCACTGGATCTCGGTACGCACGGTGGCCGAATGCGGCTCGTCGTCGATCAGGCTCATCTCGCCAAGGTAGTCCCCAGGATGCAGCGTGGCCAGGATGACCTCGCGGCCGCGGCTGTCGGCGCTGGTGACGCGGGCACGCCCGGTCAGGATGATGTAGAGCGCGTCGGACTTCTTGCCCTGCTCCACGACGACTTCCGCGCGCTTGAAGCGCTTCTTGATGATCGCGTCCGCGATGCTGGCGGACTGCGTGGCCGTCAGCGACGCGAACAATGGAACGCGCCGAAGCAATTCGAGGTTGGACAGCATCGACATTTATCAATCCCTGCTACAGCGCGCGGAGCGGTCCAAAAGGCAGGCCAATGGATTACTACAATCGCGCGCATTGAAAACACCGTTCACCCGGTGTTGAACCGGGCGGTGATACTCCATATATATCGCTACCACCCTGAAAATGTACACGCTGAATCAGCGTATATCCTAGGTTTTCTACTCATGTCCGCTCCCCAACACGCCAAGGTTTTGATTCTCGGCTCCGGCCCCGCCGGCTACACCGCCGCCGTCTACGCAGCCCGCGCAAACCTGCAGCCGCTGCTCATCACGGGCATCGCCCAGGGTGGCCAGTTGATGACCACCACCGAGGTCGACAACTGGCCGGCCGACGTTCATGGCGTGCAGGGACCGGAGCTGATGCAGCGCTTCCTGGAGCATGCAGAGCGCTTCAAGACGCAGATCGTGTTCGACCACATCAACAAGGTCGACCTGAGCAAGCGCCCGTTCACGCTGACCGGCGACAGCGGCACCTACACCTGCGACTCGCTGATCATCGCCACGGGCGCTTCGGCGAAGTACCTGGGCCTCGACTCTGAACAGAAGTTCATGGGCCGCGGCGTCTCCGCCTGCGCCACCTGCGACGGCTTCTTCTACCGCGAGCAGGAGGTCTGCGTGATCGGCGGCGGCAATACCGCCGTGGAAGAAGCGCTCTACCTCGCCAACATCGCCAACAAGGTGACGCTGGTGCATCGCCGCGACAAGTTCCGCGCAGAGCCCATCCTGATCGACAAGGTCAAGGAAAAGGTCGCCGAAGGCAAGATCGTGCTGAAGCTGCACAGCGAACTCGACCAGGTGCTGGGCGACGACACCGGCGTGACGGGCATCCGCATCAAGAATACGCAGACCGGCGCCACCGAGCAGATCGACCTGAAGGGCTGCTTCATCGCCATCGGGCACCATCCCAACACCGACATCTTCCAGGGCCAGCTGGAAATGAAGGACAACTACATCCTGACCCGTTCCGGCCTGCAGGGCTTTGCCACGATGACCAGCATTCCGGGCGTCTTCGCCGCCGGCGACGTGCAGGACAACGTGTATCGCCAGGCCATCACGAGCGCCGGTACCGGCTGCATGGCGGCACTCGACGCACAGCGCTTCCTGGAACAGGACGGCACGCTCTGAGAGGCGGGCCCTCCAAAAGGGCTATAATCCGAGGCTTTGCCGAAACAGGGCTCTCTCACGAGTCGCGGCAAAGTCGGGGTACCGCCACCCGTTTCTGGCGAGGTCAAGCTGCAAAACACCTGCAATCGCCACGATTGCGCCGGTGCCAGCTGTTCAAGAAAGAGTGTCCACATGGCACGCGTATGCGACGTAACGGGCAAAGGCCCGATGGTCGGAAACAACGTTTCCCACGCCAACAACAAAACCAAGCGCCGGTTCCTGCCGAACCTGCAATACCGCCGTTTCTGGGTCGAGACTGAAAACCGCTGGGTTCGCCTGCGCGTTTCGAGCGCCGCGCTGCGCCTGATCGACAAGAACGGTATCGACTCCGTGCTCGCAGACCTGCGCGCACGCGGCCAAGCTTAAGGAGCTGAATCATGGCAACGAGCAAAGGCGGACGCGAGAAGATCAAGCTGGAATCCACCGCGGGTACCGGCCATTTCTACACGACCAGCAAGAACAAGAAGACGATGCCTGAAAAGATGTCGATCATGAAGTTCGACCCCAAGGCGCGCAAGCACGTCGAATACAAGGAAATCAAGCTGAAGTAATTCAGCCCTGGTTCCCAACACAAGAACCCGCTGCTTACCCAGCGGGTTTTTTGTTGCCTGTCGAATCGCAATCGACGAACGCAAAAAAGCCGACCCGGAGGTCGGCTTTTTGATGTGGAGGCGAGAGCGGTTGTTAAGCGCGCGCGGCCCGCAGACGCGTCGAGAAGTCACGCAGACCCGCAATGCCGCTGGCTTCCGCACGGTGGCACCAGGCCGCCAGATCGGCTGCCAGTTGCTCGCGCGACTGCGAAGTGTTCATCCAGAGCTGACGCAGCTCTTCGCGCATCGTGACCATCTTGTCCAGCACCGGGTGTGCGGCACGAGCCTGGGTGACATGCGTGCGGGCCGAAGCAGGCACCTTGTCGTCGTCGCGATGCAGCCAGCGCTTGGCAGCCTTGAGCACCGACAGGTCGGCACCCTTGTTCTTCAGGGCTTCCAGTTCCTGGCTGGTGGCACGGCGCATTTCGCGCGCATAGCCGGCCATGACTTCGTAGCGGTTGGCAATGACGGCTTCGAGCGTCTTCTCATTGGCCACGGGCTGGATGTCGCCCATCAGCATCTTCGGCGGCACCTTCTTGACCTTGGCCCAGCCCAGCTTCTGCAGCGCCTGGATATAGATCCAGCCGATGTCGAACTCGTACTTCTTGACCGAGAACTTGGCCGAGGTCGGGTAGGTGTGGTGGTTGTTGTGCAGCTCTTCGCCGCCGATGATCAGGCCCCAGGGCATGATGTTGCGGCTGGCGTCGGGCGCCTCGAAGTTGCGGTAGCCCCAGTAGTGGCCGATGCCGTTGATGATGCCGGCGGCGGTGATGGGAATCCACAGCATCTGGACAGCCCACACGGCCATGCCGAGCGTGCCGAACAGCGCCAGGTTCAGGATCAGCATGAGGCCCACGCCTTGCCAGCTGTAGCGCGAATACAGGTTGCGCTCGATCCAGTCATCGGGCGTGCCGTGACCGTAGCGCTCCATCGTTTCCTTGTTCCGGGATTCGGCGCGATAGAGTTCGGCGCCGCGCCAGAGCACTTCGTCGATGCCCTTGACCTGCGGGCTGTGCGGGTCGTCCTGGGTTTCGCACTTGGCGTGGTGCTTGCGGTGAATGGCGACCCATTCCTTCGTCACCATGCCGGTGCCGATCCAGAGCCAGAAACGGAAGAAGTGAGAGGGAATAGGGCCCAGATCCATGGCCCGGTGCGTTTGCGTCCGGTGCAGGAAGATGGTGACCGCGGCAATCGTGATGTGCGTGGTGACGAGCGTGTACAGCACGACTTGCCACCATGCGATGTCCCACAGGCCGTGTCCGAGCCATTCGATGGCCGCGTTCAAAACGGCGGAGTCAGGAAGCAACATTGAGTCAGGTACTCCATGGCCACACGAAGGTGCAGCCTTCAGATAACCCGCGATTTTAAAGGCGAGGGCCTAGAACAAGCCCTTTAAACCTTCAAGAAATGCGCTGATTAACCCTAGTTTGGAGTGCAATCCCTATTTGCGGTTCCACACGGCGGCAAAGAAACCGTCCGTCGCATGGCGATGCGGCCATAGCCGCAGATAGCGCCTGCCATCCTCGCCGCCCGCGCACAGGGCCTCGAAACCCTCCACTTTGAGCCCCTGCAGCAGCTCAGCGGCGTCGACGGGCACGAAATCAGGGTTCGCGGCGGCAAAAGCCTCGGCAATGGCCTCATTTTCCTCCGGCAGCACGCTGCATGTGGCGTAAACCAGACGTCCGCCCGATTTCACCAGCCGTGCCGCGCTCTGCAGGATGGCGGCCTGCTTGACCGTCAGTTCTTCCACCGCCTTGGCCGACTGACGCCATTTCAGGTCCGGATTGCGCCGCAGCGTGCCCAGTCCCGAGCAAGGCGCATCGACCAGGACGCGGTCGATCTTGCCCGCCAGGCGCTTGATGCGGTCGTCGCGCTCGTGGGCGATCGCGGCCGGATGCACGTTCGACAGCTTGCTGCGCGCCAGCCGCGGCTTGAGCGCGTCGAGCCGGTGGGCCGACGTGTCGAAGGCGTAGAGCCGGCCGGTGTTTCGCATCGTCGCGCCGATGGCCAGCGTCTTGCCGCCGGCGCCTGCGCAGAAATCGACCACCATCTCGCCGCGCTTGGCGTCCAGCAGCAGTGCCAGGAGTTGAGAGCCTTCGTCCTGCACCTCGATGGCGCCGCGGGCAAAGGCGTCCAGCTTGGTCAGCGCCGGCTTGCCTTCGATGCGCAAGCCCCAGGGCGAGAACGGTGTTGCTTCCGATTTGATAGCAGCCTTCGCAAGCTCGGCCTTCACGTCCGCGCGTTTATCGGTCAGCGCATTGACGCGCAGGTCGAGCGGCGCCGGCTGCTGAAGGCTCTCGACCAGCGGCCAGAAACCGTCGCCAAGCTGGGCCTTGAGGGGCGCGACCAGCCATTCCGGCAGGTTGTGGCGATGGCGCTCGAGCAGGTCGTCGGCTTTCACCGCGTCGCAGTTGTCTAACCAGCGCTTCTCGGTGTCGTTGAGTGCGCTTTTCAGGAAATCGCGCGGGCCGTAGAAGCCGAGGATCGCCATGCGGCGCTCCTTGGAGCCGGTGCCCGAAGGCGAAAGATGGTCGAACAGAAGCTTCTTGCGAAGCACGGTGTAGACGGTTTCGGCGAGCGTCGCGCGCTCGCGCGGGCCGAACTCGCGGTGGTCGCGGAAAAACCGCGAAACGACCTGGTCGGCCGGGTGATCGAATTTCAGGACAAGGCCGACCAGATCGGCGGTGGCCTCCAACAGGGCTTTGGGGTGCATGCCCCGATTGTCTCAGCCAGCGGAGCCGGCGGACCGAAGGGCTATGCGCTGCGCGTCCAGACCACCCCGAAAGCCTCGCGCTCGATGTCTTCCAATGTGGGCGAGTGGCCGGCCCACAGCACCAGCGTGGCGCCGGGCAAAGTGAGCGTCTGCTCCAGCTGGCGGCACATGTGCCAGCGGTCTTCGTCGTCCAGCCCGGGCAGTTCGATGAACACGACGTACGCACGGCGCCACGGAAATTCCCGAAGGTTCTTGCGCACCAGCCAGGCCCGCGACGCCGGCAGGCAGCGCACGAGGTCGGCCCGCAGTTCGCCCAGTTCGTAGTCGTTCAGGTCGTGGCGCGATATCTGGCTGAAAAACGGCGTGGCGGTGATTTCTTCCCAGGCACGCGCCTCGGCTTCCTCCGCTTCCTTGAGCCGGCCGCGCCACAACTTGAGCGCCATTTCGTCGTGCGGCCCGGCGTCCGGGTCTTCGAGCGAGGCTACGGCGCTCTTGGCGGCCCACCAGCGGCTGGCCGCGCCGGAACCGTGCAGCCGCTCGAGCACCACGAGCCGGGCAGCGCGGTCGCTCGCGGGCAGCATCTGGGCCAGCCCGCGCAGCGCGCCGGGATGCTCGGGCGCGATCTGCAAGGCGTTCTCGTAGCGCATCCGCACCGGCGCCGAGGGGTTGAGGCGACGCTCGGAATCGGCCCATTCGACCATCTCGTCCGGCGTGTTGCGCTCACCGCGCGCGGCCAGCACGTCGATGCGTTCGCGGATGCGCGCACGGTGGGCGTGATGCTGCTTCCAGTCGGCGGCGTGGGCGCGGCACCAGCGGTTGTCGAAATATTCGATCCATTTCTTCCGGTCAGCCAGCAGTTCCAGCGCGGGACGCGCCGACCATTCGGGCAAGACCGCCTTCTGCTCGAGGGCCTCCAGCCGGTCGCGCAGGACCGGATGGGTGTCCTCCAGGTCGCTCACGCGGCGCATCGCCTCGCGCAACGCCTGGCGCGCGAAATCGTCGGCCGGCGGCGTGCGCACCCGCTTGCGCAGGGCGGCGAACGGCCCCGGCGGCAGCGGCTCGCGTTCGGCGCGCGCCCAATGCCAGGGCCAGAACTCGTTGGCGTACCAGTTTCCCTTGATCGCGATCTCGGTCAGCGCCGCGGCGGCCACCGAGGTGCCCAGCAGCCGGCCCGAGATGCGGTCGGCCTCGTATTCGTCCTGGCGGGCCAGCGCGAAAGTCTTGGCCGCGAAGCGCGGGAAGTACCAGCGGAAGAAGGCTTGCGAGACCAGCGCCATCACGCCCTCGTCGCGCTGCAGGCTGGCATCGAGCTTGAGCCACGACAGCCGCGTGCGGTAGATCCAGGCGCTGAGCTTGCCGTGATTGCCGCGCAGGTGGCCGTATTCGTGCGCCAGCACCGACAGCAGCCGCCGCCGGTCGAGCATCATCAGGAGCGGCAGGCCGATGTTCAGCGAGTTGACGGCGCCGCCGAACAGCCCGAAACGCGGCACCTGCCGGATGCTGGCGTTGAATTCGTCGTCGAGGTAGACGTGATGGACCGGCGGCCCCTTGATCTTCGACCGGATGCGGTCGAGCGCCTCGAAGAGCGCGGGCGCGTCGTCGCGCTGCAGTTCCACGCCCTCGGGTTCGTCGAAGCGCACCCACAGCGCGCGAAGCGTGGCCCAGAGCAGGCCGCCCGCGAACAGCAGCAGCCAGCCGCGGGTGAAGGTGAAGCGTTCCTCGCGCACCGGCAGCAGCACCCAGGCGATGAGGCCCACCGCGAGCCCCAGGCAGCCGAGCACCCACAGGTAGCCGAGCGCGGCAAAGGCCGCCACGCTGCGTCGATAGCGCGCACTGTCGTCCGCGCTGGCATGCTCGCTCAGTCGAACCAGGTGAACAAAATCAGCGCGATCCATCCGACTCCCGTCAAATCAAGCCACGACAGTTTTTGAAGAAAGAAGCCCCCGTTGAACAACGACGACGACCTCCCTCCCCTGATCGAAACACCTCCCGGTCGCTACCGCCATTACAAAGGCGGCGAATACGAGGTGCTCGGCACGGTCCGCCATAGCGAGACCCTGGAGCCGATGACGCTGTACCGCGCCTTGTATGGAGCCCACGGACTCTGGGTCCGCCCTGCCGCGATGTTCAACGAGACCGTCGAGATAGACGGCGTGCCGCGGCGGAGATTCACGCCGATCTAGCCATCACGGCCCGGCCCGGCTCTGAAGGAATGCGTCAGCCGCAGCGGACCTCGGTCACGCGGTTGCGCGCATCGACGTCCAAGTTCAGGCGTCCGCCGTTGAGTTCCATCGTCGCTGCCTCGCCGGGCTTCAGCACCCGCACGACGCCAGCTCCGGCGCGCACGCGGGCGGCGGCTTCCAGCTGCGGCGTCAGCGGCTGGCCGACCGCGAAGCGGGCACCATCGGCATTGCACTGATAGACCGGTGCCGGGGGTGGCACGGGCGCGGCGGGTGCAGGAGCGGGTGCGGGCGCCGGGGCGGCGCAGCCCGCGAGCAGGGCGACAGCGCCGGCGACGGTCAGCAGCAGCGATTTGGTTTTCACTTCGAACTCCCGAAAACCCGCGAATATAAAACAACTTTACGGGTTGTGACTCGATGTATCAGCCAGCCATCCGGCGATCGCTCGGGGATACAACAGGTGCTCCTGCGCCAGCACCCGGCCGGCCAGGGTGGCGGCCGTGTCGTCGGGCAGCACCGGCACCGCGGCCTGCGCCAGGATCGGGCCGTGGTCGAGTTCGGTCGTCACCTGGTGGACGGTCACGCCGGCCACCTTGCAGCCCGCCTCGATGGCGCGCTGATGGGTGTGGAGCCCCGGGAAAGCGGGCAGCAGCGAGGGATGGATATTTACCAGCCGCCCCGCATAGCGCCCGACGAAGCCGGGCGTCAGGATGCGCATGAACCCGGCCAGCACCACCAGCGCGGGCGAATGGGCGTCCACCGCTGCCGCCAGGGCCTCGTCGAAAGCCTCGCGGGTCGCGAACTCGGTGTGCGGCACCACGGCGGTGTCGATGCCGTGCGAACGGGCAATGGCCAGCCCGCCGGCCTCGGCCTTGTTGCTGATGACCGCGGCGATGCGGGCGCCGAAGCGCTCGGCCCAGCGGTCGCGCTCGGCGGCGCGCACGATGGCCGCCATGTTGGAGCCGCCGCCGGAGATCAGGATCACGATGTTCTTCATGGGAGGCGGGATTATCCGCGCCGTGCTTGTCGCGACGCGGACACCGTTTCACAGCACGACCGTGCTAAAACTCACGGTTCCGGAGACACACCGCGTCTGCGGTGAACCGATCAACACAGCGAGGCACGCATGGATTTGAGCTTCACACCCGAAGAACAGAAGTTCCGCGAAGAGGTTCGCGCCTGGGTCAAAGAAAACCTTCCCCAAGAGATTTCGCACAAGGTGCACAACGCGCTGGAGCTGACGCGCGACGATTTGCAAGGCTGGGCCAAGATCCTCGGCAAGAAGGGCTGGCTGGGCTACGGCTGGCCGAAGGAATTCGGCGGCCCGGGCTGGACCGCCGTGCAGCGCCACCTGTTCGAGGAAGAAACCGCACTGGCCGGCGCGCCGCGCATCATTCCGTTCGGCCCCGTCATGGTGGCACCGGTGATCATGGCCTTCGGCAATGCCGAACAGCAGAAGCGCTTCCTCCCCGGCATCGCCAGCGGCGAAGTCTGGTGGAGCCAAGGCTACAGCGAGCCCGGCTCGGGTTCCGACCTCGCCTCGGTCAAGACGAAGGCGGAGCGCAAAGGCGACAAGTACATCGTCAACGGCCAGAAGACCTGGACCACGCTCGGCCAGTACGGCGACTGGATGTTCAACCTCGTGCGCACCAGCAACGAGGGCAAGCCCCAGACCGGCATCAGCTTCCTGCTGCTCGACATGAAGTCGCCCGGCGTCACCGTGCGCCCGATCAAGCTGCTCGACGGCGGCCATGAAGTGAACGAGGTGTTCTTCGACAACGTCGAAGTGCCCGCCGAAAACCTGATCGGCGAAGAGAACAAGGGCTGGACCTACGCCAAGCACCTGCTCTCGCACGAGCGCACCAACATCGCCGACGTGAACCGCGCCAAGCGCGAGCTCGAGCGCCTCAAGCGCATCGCCAAGAGCGAAGGCGTGTACGAGGACCAGCGCTTCCGCGACGAGATCGCCAAGCTCGAAGTCGACATCGTCGCCCTCGAGATGATGGTGCTGCGCGTGCTTTCGGCCGCCACCTCGGGCAAGAACTCGCTCGACGTGGCGGGCCTGCTCAAGATCCGCGGCAGCGAGATCCAGCAGCGCTACAGCGAACTGATGATGCTGGCAGGCGGCCCCTATTCGCTGCCGCTGATCCGCGAGGCAATGGAAGCCGGCTGGCAAGGCGACTTCCCGGGCGGCAACCCGGCGCTCGCGCCGCTGACGTCGACCTTCTTCAACATGCGCAAGACGACCATCTACGGTGGCTCGAACGAAGTGCAACGCAACATCGTCGCGCAGACGGTTCTGGGCTGAGGAGACACGAACATGGATTTCAATTTTTCCGACGACCAGGAACAACTGCGCGACGCGGTTCGCAAGTGGGTCGACAAGGGCTATGACTTCGAGCGCCGCCGCGGCATCGAGGCCAAGGGCGGCTTCTCCCGGGAAGCCTGGGACGAACTGGCCGAACTCGGCCTGGGCGGCCTGTACATCAGCGAAGACGACGGCGGCCTGGGCATGGGCCCGGTGGCCGGCATGGTCGTCATGGAAGAACTCGGCCGCGGCATCGTGCTGGAGCCGTTCGCGCAGACGCTGATCGCCGGCGCGGTGCTCAGCGGCTATGCCGACGCGAACACCAAGGAAGGCTGGCTGCCGCGCATCGCCGGCGGCCAGGCCATCGTGGTGCTGGCCTACCAGGAGCGCAAGGCGCGCTACCGCCTGGACGTGTGCGACGCCCACGCCGCGAAGAGCGGCAGCGGCTGGTCGCTGAACGGCGCCAAGAGCGTGGTGCCGGTCGGCGACGAAGCCGACGCCTACCTCGTGCCCGCCAAGGTCGACGGCAAGATCGCCCTCTTCCTCGTCGAGCGCAGCGCCAGCGGCGTCGAGGCCCGCGGCTACGGCACGCAGGACGGCGGCCGCGCGGCCGAGGTGGTGTTCGACAAGGCCGACGCCACGCTGGTCACGCTCGACGGCCTGGCAGCGCTCGAATACGCGGTGGACGTCGGCATTGCCGCCACCTGCGCCGAGGCAGTGGGCGTGATGGACAAGACCGTGGCCCTCACCGTCGACTACATGAACCAGCGCAAGCAGTTCGGCGTGACCATCTCGACCTTCCAGGCGCTGCGCCATCGTGTCGCCGACATGAAGATGCAGCTCGAACTGGCGCGCTCGATGAGCTACTACGCCACGCTCAAGCTCAACGCCCCGGCCGACGAACGCCGCCAGGCACTGGCACGCGCCAAGTACCAGCTCGGCGTTTCCATGCGCTACGTGGCCGCGAATTCGGTGCAGCTGCACGGCGGTATCGGCGTGACCGACGAATACATCGGCAGCCACTACTTCCGCAAGCTCACGCAGCTCGAGCTGACTTTCGGCGACACGCTCCACCACCTGGGTGAAGTGTCGGCCCGCATGCAGGACACCGCCGGCGTCTTCGCCTGACGACGACGGCGACACCCGCAACCCGGCAACGCCGGTTTCACGGTGTTCCGATAGCATCCAACGCCCGCCCGCCTCGCGCCGACGGGCGTTTTCACGTGGACTCCAGCCCCAGGAACGAAACATGCAATCCCGCCGCACCCTTCTAGCCATGGCCGTCATCGGGACCGCCGCCACCGCCATGCTGACCGCCTGCGCCACCTCTTCGTCGCCCTCGCCGTCGTATGCAGAGCGGCCGCCCGTCGTGTTCGTCCACGGCAACGGCGATTCGGCCGCGCTCTGGCAGACGACGATCTGGCGTTTCGAGTCCAACGGCTGGCCGGCCGACCGGCTGTTTGCATTCGACCAGCCGAACCCGCTCGCGCGCGACGACGATGCCGTGGCCCAGCCCGGACGCAGTTCGACGGCCGAATCGGCGGCGTTCCTCAAGGCGCAGGTCGACAAGGTGCTGAAGGCCACGGGCGCCGCCAAGGTGGTGCTGATCGGCAATTCGCGCGGCGGCAACACCATCCGCAACTACGTGCAGAACGGCGGCGGCGCGGCCGTGGTGAGCCACGTGGTGCTGGGCGGCAACCCCGCGCACGGCATCTGGGCGGTGAAGGGTTTCCGCGAGAACAACGAGTTCTCGGGGCTGTCGGGCTTCATGCAGCAGCTCAATGCGCCCAAAGGCCCGGACGGCCAGGAGGTAACGCCGGGCGTGAAGTGGATGACCCTGCGCTCCGACAACAACGACAAGTACGCGCAGCCCGACGGCGTGTGGATCGGCGCCCCCGGCAAGCCGACCAACATCGGCTTCGACGGCCCTGCGCTCAAGGGCGCGACCAACGTCGTGCTGCCGCGCGTGGATCACCGCGAGACTTCTTTCTCGCCCGCGGCATTCGCGGCCACATGGCAACTCCTGACCGGAGAAGCGCCGCGCACCACCGCCGTGGTTCCGGACACCAAGGTCGTGCTCGACGGCCGGGCGATCGGCGCCGAAAACCTCGCGCTGAACGGCGCGCAGGTCACGGTCTATGCCGTGGACCCGGCAACCGGCGCGCGGCGCGGCGAGGCCGTGCACACCAAGCCGGTCGGCGCCGATGGCCGCTGGGGCCCGTTCAACGCGCGCGGCGACACCGCCTATGAATTCGTCCTGAGCGCGCCGGGCTACGGCACCACGCACATCTACCGCAGCCCCTTCCCGCGCAGCGGCAGCTTCGTGCACCTGCGGCCGGAGCGCATCACGCCGGCCGACAACGGTGCGAGCTCCGTCGTCGTCTTCACGCGTCCGCGCGGCTACTTCGATGCCCAGCGCGACACCATGCGCTTCGACGGCAAGAGCCCGCCGCCCGGCGTGCCGCCCAAGGGCGCGGGCGTGGCCACTTCCAGGCTGCGGCTGGAGGGTGGCGGTGCGCCCCGCGCGGTGACGGGCGAATTCAACGGCGAGCGCATCACCGGCCTGACGTGGCCGGCCGCCCAGGAGCACGTGACGGTGCTCGAGCTGACCTACTGAAGAGGCACCCGCCATGACCGACTCCGCCGCCCCCTTCGTGCTGCAGTCGCGCGACGCGCGCGGCGTGGTCACGCTGACGCTCAACCGCCCGGCCTCGTTCAACGCGCTGTCGGAAGGCATGCTGGGCGCGCTGGAACAGGCGCTCGGCGACATAGCGGCCGACGAAAGCGTGCGCGCCGTAGTCATCGCGGCGGCGGGTAAGGCCTTCTGCGCCGGCCATGACCTGAAGGAAATGCGCGCCGAACCCTCGCTCGGCTACTACCAGCAGCTGTTCGAGCTGTGCGGGGCGATGATGCTGTCGATCCAGAAGCTCGACGTGCCGGTGATCGCGCGCGTGCACGGCATTGCGACCGCGGCGGGCTGCCAGTTGGTCGCCGTGTGCGACCTGGCGGTGGCATCGAGCGAAGCCCGCTTCGCGGTCAGCGGCGTGAATGTGGGGCTGTTCTGCGCCACGCCCAGCGTCACGCTGTCGCGCAACCTCGGGCGCAAGGAAGCCTTCGAGATGCTCGTGACGGGCGAATTCATCGGCGCGGAAGAAGCGCGCGAGAAGGGGCTGGTCAACCGGGTGGCAGCACCCGCGGAACTCGACGCGGCCGTCGAGGCGCTGGTGGCGAGCATCGTCGCCAAGCCGCGCAAGGCGCTGGCGCTGGGCAAGGCCCTGTTCTACCGCCAGCTCGAAACCGGCATCGAGGCCGCCCTTGCAGACGCCAGCCGGACCATGGCCTGCAACATGATGGACGAGAGCGCGCTGGAAGGCGTTCAGGCCTTCATCGAGAAGCGCCCGCCTTCCTGGAAGCGCTGAAGCTAGGTGTCGTGCAGCCGCGAGCTTTGCGGCAGGTGCGCCATCAGGAACTCCATCTGGTCGGCCAGGATGCGCCGGTTGCGCAGGATGAAGTCTTCCCAGAGGCTGGGCACGTACGGCGCGTAGAGCAGCGGCATGCCGGCCTGCTCGGGCGTTCGGCTGCTCTTGCGGTGGTTGCACGGCTTGCAGGCCGTGACCACGTTCATCCAGGTGTCGATGCCCCTCTGGGCAAAGGGAATGATGTGCTCGCGGGTGAGCTCGTCTTCATGGAAGTGCCCGCCGCAGTAGGCGCAGACGTTGCGGTCGCGCGAGAACAGCTTGCTGTTGGTCAGCCCCGGCCGCTGCGTGAAGGGATTGATGCGCGGCACGCCCTTGGTGCCGATGATGCTGTTGATCGCGATCTGCGATTGCTCGCCCGTGATGGCATTGTGGCCGCCACGGAACACAGCCACCTGCGCGCCCACTTCCCAGCGAACTTCGTCCGCCGCATAGTGGATCACCGCCTGTTCCAGCGAAATCCATGACTGGGGCAGCCCTTGGGCCGACAGCTTCAAGACCTTCACACACGCCTCCTCGAAAAGTGAGAGAACACGGAAAGACCAGGGACACGGAGCGCGTTGGAGACCCACGCCGGTCAACGCACTGCGTCACAATATACCGGCTTTGTGACAAATCGGCCTGATTCGCCCAATCGACGGGCGAAAGGCGCTATCAAAAAGATACTCACCGATGCAGGTTTTCCGCGGCTTCCGGCACCCGGGCGTAGCCCCCGCCTGCGCCCTCACCATTGGCAATTTCGACGGCGTGCACCGTGGCCACCAGGCCATGCTCGCGCTCTTGCAGACCGAGGCCCGCCAGCGCGGGCTGCCGAGCTGCGTGCTCACCTTCGAGCCCCATCCGCGCGATTACTTCGCCGCGCTCACCAAGAAGCCCGACCTGGCACCGGCGCGCATCGGCACGCTGCGCGACAAGCTCAGCGAGCTGGCCGCCTGCGGCGTGGCACAGACCATCGTGCTGCCGTTCGACAGCCGGCTGGCTTCCCAGACGCCGGAAGAATTCATCCAGAACGTGCTGGTCGACGGCCTGGGCGCGCGCTATGTGCTGGTGGGCGACGATTTCCGCTTCGGCGCCAAGCGGGCCGGCGACTACGCCATGCTCGACGCGGCAGGCGACGCCCGCGGCTTCGACGTGGCGCGCATGAACAGCTACGAGGTGCATGGCCTGCGGGTTTCCAGCTCCGCCGTGCGCGAGGCGCTGGCCGAAGGCCGCATGGCCGACGCCCAGACGCTGCTCGGGCGGCCCTACACGATCTCCGGCCACGTGGTCCACGGCCGCAAGCTCGGCCGCGCGCTGGGTGCCTCGGCGCCGGGCCTGGACGACGGTTTCCGCACCCTCAACCTGCGCTTCAAGCACTGGAAGCCGGCCGCCAGCGGCATCTTCGCGGTGCTGGTCCACGGGCTGGCCGACCAGCCGCTGCCGGGCGTGGCGAACCTGGGCGTGCGCCCCTCGCTGGACGCCAATGACGTCAACGGCGGGCGGGTTCTGCTGGAAACCCATTGCCTGGAGTGGCCCTCGCATCTGGGGACCGAAGGGGCCTACGGTAAAATCGTGCGCGTGGAACTCCTGCACAAACTGCACGACGAATTGCGCTACACCAGCCTCGAGGCCCTCACAGCGGGCATCGCGAAGGATGGGCGCGACGCACGTGCGTTCTTTGCGTCCACCCACGCCGAAACCCACCGCCAGACCACGCGCGACCGAATTTAGCCCTGCACGCCCGTGCTGCCGCCCTTCGACAAGCTCAGGGCGAACGGCTATACCTTCCGCACCGACACGCTTCATGCAGTTCGGGCTGAGCCTGTCGAAGCCCCCTAGAAGCCTTCTGCTTCGCACCCCAACATGTCTGACGCTGCTTCCCCCAAAGATTACCGCTCCACGCTGAACCTGCCCGACACCCCCTTCCCGATGCGCGGCGACCTGCCCAAGCGCGAACCGGGCTGGGTGAAGGAATGGAACGACGAAGGCCGCTACCACCGCCTGCGCGACGCCCGCCACGGCGCGCCCAAGTTCATCCTGCACGACGGCCCGCCGTACGCCAACGGCCAGATCCACATGGGCCACGCGGTGAACAAGATCCTCAAGGACATGATCACCAAGGCGCGCCAGCTCGAAGGCTACGACGCGCTCTACGTGCCGGGCTGGGACTGCCACGGCCTGCCGATCGAGAACGCCATCGAAAAGCAGTACGGCCGCAACCTGAGCCGCGACGAGATGCAGGCCAAGAGCCGCGCCTTCGCCACCGGGCAGATCGCACAGCAGATGGCCGACTTCCAGCGCCTGGGCGTGCTGGGCGAATGGGACCATCCCTACAAGACCATGGACTTCGCCAACGAGGCCGGCGAGCTGCGCGTGTTCAAGCGCGTCATCGAGCGCGGCTTCGTCTACCGCGGCCTGAAGCCGGTGTACTGGTGCTTCGACTGCGGCTCCTCGCTGGCCGAGTTCGAGATCGAATACGCCGACAAGAAGAGCCAGACCATCGACGTCGCCTTCAAGGCGCACGAGCGCGATAAGGTGCTCAAGGCCTTCGGCACCGACCACACGATCCTGGGCGACATCTTCGCCGTGATCTGGACCACCACCGCGTGGACCATCCCCGCCAACCAGGCGATCAACCTCAACCCCGAGCTCGAGTACTCGCTGGTCGACACCGAGCGCGGCCTGCTCATCCTGGCCAACTCGCTGGTCGAGATGTGCATGACGCGCTATGCGCTCGACGGCAAGGTGCTGGCCACGGTCAAGGGCGAGAAGCTGGGCGGCCTCGAATTCGAGCATCCGCTGTATGACGCGGACGCCGGCTACAGGCGCCTGTCGCCCATCTACCTGGCCGACTACGCCACCGCCACCGACGGCACGGGCCTGGTGCACTCCTCGCCTGCCTACGGCGTGGACGACTTCAACTCCTGCATCGCCCACGGCCTGGCGTACGACGACATCCTGAACCCGGTGCAGGGCAACGGCAGCTACGCGCCCGACTTCCCGCTGTTCGGCGGCCAGAACATCTGGAAGGCCGTGCCGGTCATCATCGCCGCGCTGCGCGATGCCAACCGCCTGCTGACCACCGAGACCATCACCCACAGCTACCCGCACTGCTGGCGCCACAAGACGCCGGTGATCTACCGCGCCGCGGCGCAGTGGTTCGTGCGCATGGACGAGGGCGAAGGCGTGTTCACCAAGGACAAGGCGCCCAAGACGCTGCGCCAGACCGCGCTCGACGCCATCGAGCAGACCAGCTTCTACCCCGAGAACGGCAAGGCCCGCCTGCACGACATGATCGCCGGGCGGCCCGACTGGTGCATCAGCCGCCAGCGCAGCTGGGGCGTGCCGATCCCGTTCTTCCTGCACAAGGACTCGGGCGAGCTGCATCCGCGCACCATGGAAATCCTCGACCAGGCCGCCGACATCGTCGAGAAGGGTGGCATCGAGGCCTGGAGCCGCGTCACGGTCGAGGAAATCCTCGGCGCCGAAGACGCGCCGCACTACACCAAGAGCACCGACATCCTCGAGGTGTGGTTCGACTCGGGCTCGACCTTCTCGCACGTGCTGCGCGGCACGCACCCCACGGTGCACCACGAGACGGGGCCCGAAGCCGATCTGTACCTCGAAGGCCACGACCAGCATCGCGGCTGGTTCCACTCGTCGCTGCTGATCGCCTGCGCGCTGGAAGACCGCGCGCCCTACCGCGGCCTGCTGACGCACGGCTTCACGGTCGATGCCAAGGGCATCAAGATGAGCAAGTCGCTCAAGAACGGCATCGACCCGCAGGAAATCAGCAACAAGCTGGGCTCGGAAATCATCCGCCTGTGGGTGGCCGCGAGCGACTATTCGGGCGACATCGCCGGCGACGACAAGATCCTCGCCCGCGTGGTCGATGCCTACCGCCGCATCCGCAACACGCTGCGCTTCCTGCTCGCGAACACCAGCGACTTCGACATCGAGAAAGACGGCGTGCCGCTCGACCAGCTGTTCGAGATCGACCGCTACGCACTGTCGCGCGCGGCGCAGTTCCAGGCCGAGATCCTCGCGCACTACAAGGTGTACGAGTTCCATCCGGTGGTGGCCAAGCTGCAGATCTACTGCTCGGAAGACCTGGGCGGCTTCTACCTCGACATCCTGAAAGACCGCCTCTACACGACGGCACCGGGCTCGCTGGCACGGCGCAGCGCGCAGACGGCGCTGTGGCACATCTCGCAAGCCATGCTGCGCTGGATGGCGCCGTTCCTGAGCTTCACGGCCGAAGAGGCATGGAAGTTCGTGGGCACCGGCAAGCCGGGCGAATCGATCTTCACGCAGACCTACAGCAAGTTCGACGCGCCCGACGAGGCCCTGCTCGCCAAGTGGAACCGCATCCGCGAGATCCGCGACGTGGTGAACAAGGACATCGAGACGGTCCGCGCCGAAGGCAAGGTCGGCTCGTCGCTGCAGGCCAACCTGCAACTGACGGCACCGGCCGGCGACTTCGCGCTGCTGGATACGCTGGGCGACGACCTGAAGTTCGTCTTCATCACCTCGGCCATCGCGCTGGCGGCCGGCGAGACGCTGTCGACGGTGGTGACCCCGAGCGCCGCGCAGAAGTGCGAGCGCTGCTGGCACTACCGCGACGACGTGGGCCACGATGCGGCCCATCCGACGATCTGCGGGCGCTGCACCAGCAACCTGTTCGGCGCCGGCGAATCGCGGAGCTTTGCCTGATGGCCGCCGCCCGCTCCATGTCGGCCTCGCGTTCGCGCGGCAGCAGCATCTGGCCCTGGCTGGGGCTGGCGGTGATCATCGTGATCATCGACCAGTTCACCAAGACGCTGATCCTGGGCTACTACAAGCTCGGTGACGCGACCTACGTGACGAGCTTCTTCAACGTCGTGCGCGCGCACAACACGGGGGCTGCCTTCTCGTTCCTCGCGGATCACTCGGGCTGGCAGCGCTGGCTGTTCACTGCCATCGGCGTGGCGGCGGCGGTGTTCATCGTGTGGATGCTGAAGTCGCACGCGGGGCAGAAGCTGTTTTCGTTCTCCATGGCCTGCATCCTGGGCGGCGCCATCGGCAACGTGGTCGACCGGATGATGCACGGCTACGTGGTCGACTTCCTGAGCTTCCACGCGGGGAACTGGTACTTCCCGGCATTCAACGCCGCGGACAGTGCGATCACGCTCGGGGCCATCTGCCTGATACTGGACGAGATCCGGCGGGTTCGCCGGGGCAAGTAGGTTTTCTCAGGGGCCCCGCGGGGCCCCTTCTTCTTGGGGCTTTTCCCTCGCCCAGGCCCTTCGGGTTTTTCCCCCTTTCAGGCGATGTCATAACAAAGTCATACTCCGGCGGTCCAATGTAATCGATTACATGAACATCGCAAGATGAGTATCCAAGACGTTGCAGCCAAAGCCGGGGTCTCCGTGGCCACGGTCTCGCGCGCCTTCAACTTTCCCGACAAGGTCACGCCCGCCACCCGCGAACTGGTGGAGCGCGTGGCGCAAGAACTCAACTACCTGCCCAACGCCAGTGCGCGCACCCTGCGCACGCAACGCAGCCGCGTGCTCGGCATCGTGCTGCCGACGCTGCTGAACCCGACCTTTGCCGAATGCCTGCAGGGCATCGCGCGGGCCGCCGTGGCGGGCGGCTACGCGATCATTCCCGTCACCACCGGCTACCGGCTCGACGAGGAGGAGCGCGCCGTCCACCTGCTGCTGGCGGGCAACGTCGACGGGCTGATCCTGGTGGTGTCGAACCCCTCGACCTCGGCGGCGCTGCCCCGGCTCCAGGCCGCCGGCGTGCCCTACGTGCTGGCCTACAACCGCCATGCGGAGCACCCCTGCGTGTCGGTCGACAGCGAAGGCGCGGTGGCCGACGCGGTCAGCCGGCTCGTGCTGCTGGGCCACCGGCGCATCGCGATGGTCAGCGGCACGCTGGCCGCATCGGACCGCGCGCAGCAGCGCTACCGCGGCTACCTCAAGGGCATGGCCGACACCGGGCTCGACGCACAGCCGGTGATCGAAGTGCCCTTCGTCGAGACCGCCGTCGACGCGCTCTGCACCCACCTGCAGGCACGCCAGCGCCCCACCGCACTGATCTGCTCGAACGACCTGCTGGCCATCCGCAGCATCCGCGCCGCCCACCTCGGCGGCCTGTCGGTGCCCGAGGACCTCAGCGTGGTCGGCTTCGACGGCATTGCGCTCGGCGAAGACCTCACGCCCGCACTCACCAGCATCACCCAGCCCAACAGCGACATCGGCCGCCAGGGCGTCGAACTGCTGATCCAGGCCATTGCCGGCGGCACCACGCTGCGGGCGGATTCGAGCCTGCTGCTTCCCCATGCCTTCCGAGACGGCGAGTCGTGCGCTTCGGCGCGCGAAGACAACAACGCCGCGACTTTCTGACCTCACCAACCTCTTTCTCCGACTCATCCTCCAAGGAGCTCCCGCATGTCCTCCCGCTTCCATCGCCTGGCCCGCCTGGGCCTGATCGCCGCCACGCTCGCCGCCGGCAGCGCCATGGCCCAGACCGCCATCTGCTACAACTGCCCGACCGAATGGGCCGACTGGGGCACCCAGCTGAAGGCCATCAAGGCCAAGACGGGCGTCACCGTGCCGCCCGACAACAAGAACTCGGGCCAGTCGCTGGCCCAGCTGGCGGCCGAGAAGGCCAGCCCCGTGGCCGACGTCACCTACCTCGGCGTGACCTTCGCGGTGCAGGCCGCCAAGGACGGCCTGGTCGAGCCCTACAAGCCGGCAGCGTGGAAAGACATTCCCGAGGGCATGAAGGACCCGGCCGGCAACTGGTTCACCATCCACTCGGGCACGCTCGGCTTCATGGTCAACGTCGACGCGCTCAAGGGCAAGCCGATTCCGAAGTCGTGGGCCGACCTGCTCAAGCCCGAATACAAGGGCCTGATCGGCTATCTCGACCCGGCCTCGGCCTTCGTGGGCTATGTCGGCGCGGTCGCGGTGAACGAAGCGCGCGGCGGCACGCTCGACAACTTCAAGCCGGCAATCGACTACTTCAAGGCGCTGCAGAAGAACGAGCCGATCGTGCCGAAGCAGACGTCGTATGCGCGCGTGCTGTCGGGCGAAATCGCGATCCTGCTGGACTACGACTTCAACGCCTACCGCGCCAAGTACAAGGATAAGGCCAACGTCGCGTTCGTGATCCCGAGCGAAGGCACGCTGGCCGTGCCCTACGTGATGAGCCTGGTCGCCAAGGCCCCGCACGCGGCGGACGCCAGGAAGGTGCTCGACTTCACGCTGTCCGACGAAGGCCAGGCCATCTGGGCCAAGGCTTACCTGCGGCCGGTGCGCGCCAGCGCGATGCCCAAGGAAATCGAAGCCCAGTTCCTGCCCGCCAGCGACTACGCCCGTGCGAAGAGCGTGGACTATGGGCGCATGGCTGCCGCGCAACGCGCTTTCTCCGATGAGTACTTGAAGGAAGTGCGCTAACTCTTTGTGCTTCGTTGCGGGGGCGCGCTTTTCGGGGCGCGCTCACGCCGGCGGCGCGTCCAGTGCACAGGACGTCGGGTGCTCCCCGCAGCGAAATAAAGGAGGAGCCCGCAGGGCGGGGGACATTCGCGGAGGGGAGTACCCGATGGCCTGTGCACACGCCCTGAAGAAGAGCCTCAAGCAACAAGACAAGGCGAAAAAGCCGACATGAAGTCCAACAACTCCTGGAACCCAAGCTGGCGCCTGCTGGCCTGCGCAGCGCCCGCTGCCGCCTTCTTCGCGGCCTTCTGGCTGCTGCCGGTCGTGCGCCTGCTGACGCTGCCCGCCGACAAAGGCTGGGCAACCTATTTCGCCGTGCTCACGGATTCACGCTACCTCGCGAGCATGGCCAACACGGTGGTGCTCTCCATCACGGTCACCCTCGCCACCCTGGTACTTGGCGCGGCAGTGGGCATCTACCTCGCGCGGCATGCCTTCGTCGGCAAGCGCATGCTGCTGTCGCTGCTCACGCTGCCGCTGTCGTTCCCGGGCGTGATCATCGGCTTCTTCGTGATCCTGCTGGGCGGGCGCCAAGGCGTGGTCGCGGACCTCAGCGACAGCCTGATCGGACAGCGCATCACCTTCGCCTACGGCCTGCTCGGGCTGTTCCTGGCGTACCTTTATTTTTCGCTGCCGCGCGCCATCGCCACCTACGCAGCGGCGGCCGAGTCGATGAACACCCAGCTCGAGGAAGCCGCGCGTTCGCTCGGCGCCTCGCGGCTGCGCGTGGCGCGCGACGTGTGGATGCCCGAGCTCGCGCCCACCACGCTGGCCTGCGGCGCGATCCTGTTCGCCACGTCGATGGGCGCCTTCGGCACAGCCTTCACGCTGGCCAGCAAGTTCGAGGTCATTCCCATCACCATCTACAACGAGTTCACCAACTACGCCAACTTCGCGCTCGCCGCGTCGCTGTCGATCTCGCTGGGCATCGTGACCTGGCTGGTGCTGTTCGTGGCGCGCCGCTTCGGCGCCAATCCCGTCGCACGCTGAGGCACATCCACCATGCGAAAGAACACTCAGGCCAAGGCGCCCTTCCTGCTCGCCGTCACGCTGATCGTGAGCCTCTTCATGATCGCGCCGATGCTGCTGTCGGTGATGGCGGGCCTGGTCAACAACTACAGCACCGGCCTCAAGAGCGGCTTCACGCTGCGCTGGCTCGGCGAGGTGTGGGAGAACTACGGCGGCACCGTCGGCTGGTCGCTCGCGCTGGCCGTGGCCTGCGTGATCGGCACCGTGCTCATCGGCGTGCCCTGCGCCTATGCGCTGGCGCGCAGCCGCTCGCGCGCCGCACGCATCTTCGAGGAGCTGCTGACGCTGCCGGTCGCGGTGCCGGGCCTGGCCACGGCGCTCGCGCTGATCCTCGCCTACGGCCAGCTCACGGCCTTTCGCCAGAGCTTCGCCTTCATCCTCGTGGGCCACATCGTCTTCACGCTGCCGTTCATGGTGCGCACCGTCAGCTCGGCCTTCGAGCGCGACGACCTGCTCGCGCTGGAAGAAGCCGCGCGCTCGCTGGGCGCGAACTTCCGCCAGCGCTTCATGGGCATCCTGGTGCCGGCCGTGTTCCCCGCCATCGTGGCCGGCAGCCTGATGGTGTTCACGCTCTCGGTCGGCGAATTCAACCTCACGTGGATGCTGCACACGCCGCTCACGCGCACGCTGCCCGTAGGGCTGGCCGACAGCTATGCCTCCATGCGCATCGAGATCGGATCGGCCTACACGCTGGTTTTCTTTGCCGTCATCCTTCCGGTGCTGTGGGCCCTGCAGTACCTTGCCAACCTCATGCAGAAACGCCATGGAACTTGAACGCATCACCATCGACATCGCCAACTGCGCAAAGACCTATGCCGACGGCACGCGCGGCCTGCAGCCGACCAACCTGCGGGTGGAAGCCGGCGAAGTGCTGGCGCTGCTGGGCCCTTCTGGCTGCGGCAAGACCACGCTGCTGCGGCTGATTGCCGGGCTGGAGGCGCCCGACGCGGGCAGCCGCATCGTCTTCGGCGAACAGGACGTGACCCAGCGCCCGGTCGAGCACCGCGGCGTGGGCATGGTGTTCCAGAGCTACGCGCTCTTCCCGCAGATGACGGTGGCGGCCAACATCGGCTACGGCCTGCGCATTCGCGGCGTCTCGCCGGAAGAAGAGAAGCGCAGCGTGGGCGAGCTGGTCGACCTGGTGCGCCTGGGCGGCCTGGAGAACAAGCGCCCCGCCGAGCTTTCTGGAGGCCAGCGCCAGCGCGTGGCCCTGGCGCGCGCCGTGGCCGTGCGCCCGCGCGTGCTGCTGCTCGACGAGCCGCTGGCCGCGCTCGACGCCAAGCTCAAGGAATCGCTGCGCGACGAGCTGGCCGAGCTGCTGCGCCGCCTGCACATCACGGCCATCCACGTCACGCACGACCAGCAGGAGGCCCTGGCCATCGCCGACCGCCTCGCGGTGATGCGCGCCGGCCGCATCGTGCAGGTGGGCCGCGGCGAAGACCTCTACCGCGCCCCCGCGCACCCCTTCGTGGCCGAGTTCCTGGGCCGGGTCAACCGGCTGGAGCGCACGGCCGAGGCCATTGCGCAGGGCGTCGTGCGGCTCGGCGGAACCACCCTGCCCTGCCCGGGCGCCTGGCGCGACCATGCAACCCTGCTGGTGCGCCCCGAAGACATCGAAGTCGGCGCGCCCCAGCTGGACTGGGCCGCCGGCATCGTCGAGCGCCGCACCTTCCTCGGCGACCGCGTCCAGCTGCACCTGCTCGCGCAGGACCAGCCCCTGCTGGTGGCCGACGTGGGTCGCGACAAGCCCTTCAAGCCAGGCGACACCGTGGGCTTTCGCATCCACCCCGACCGCCTGATGACGTCGCAGGAGACCACCACCGCATGACGACAAGCAACACACCCCAAGACACCACCTTCCTGGTCCAGCTGACCGACCTGCACATCCGCGAGCCGGGCCGGCTGGCCTACGGCCGCATCAACACCGCGCCCTACCTGGAGCGCGCCGTGCAGTCGGTGCTGGCGCTGCGCCAGCCGCCCGACGCGGTGGTCGTCACCGGCGACCTGACCGACTTCGGCCGCGCGGCCGAGTACGAACACCTCGCGCGCCTGCTGGCCCCGCTGACCATGCCGGTCTACCTGATGCCCGGCAACCACGACGACCGCGACCAGCTGCGCCGCAGCTTCCCCGGCCACGCCTACCTGGGCACGGGCGCCAGCACCGACGGCTTCATCCAGTACTCGGTGCGCGTCGGCCCGCTGCGCCTGCTCACGCTCGACACCTGCGTGCCCGGCGCGAGCCACGGCTCGCTGTGCGAGAAGCGCCTGGCCTGGCTCGAAGCCCAGCTCGAGGCCTGCCGCGGCGAACCCGTGGTGATCGCCATGCACCATCCGCCGTTCGAGACGCTGATCGGCCACATGGACGAAATCGGCCTGCTCCAGGGCTCGGAGGCGCTGGAGGCGCTGGTCTCGCGCTACCCCAACGTCGAGCGCATCATCTGCGGCCACCTGCACCGCGCCATCGACGTGCGCTTCGGCGGCACCATCGCCTCGACCTCGCCGGCGCAGGCGCACCAGGTCTGCCTCGATCTGGCGCCGGACGCGCCCTCGGCCTGGACGCTGGAACCGCCCGGCTTCCGCGTCCATGCGTGGCTGCCGCGCAACCGCCGGCTGGTGACGCATCTGGCGGCTTGCGGTAGCTTCGAAGGCCCCTATCCCTTCCACGATAACGGAGCGCTTATCGACTGATTCGCTATCTTGTGGAAAATGGGGTCAAAACGAACCAAAACGAAAAGGATAGAACCCGACACCCATGAAGCATCTTCTGAACCTGCTGGCGGCAGTCGCATTGCTGGTGTGGGGTACGCACCTCGTTCGTACTGGCGTGCTGCGCGTATTCGGCGCCAACCTGCGCAAGATCCTCGTGCAGAGCATGCGCAACCGCTTCACCGCCGCCCTTTCGGGCATCGGCGTGACCGCCCTGGTGCAATCGAGCACGGCCACCTCCCTCATGACCTCGTCCTTCGTCGGGCAGGGCCTGGTCACGCTGCCGGCTGCGCTGGCGGTGATGCGCGGCGCCGACGTGGGCACCGCGCTGATTTCCGTGCTGTTCTCGGCCGACCTGTCCTGGCTGTCGCCGATGTTCATCTTCGTGGGCGTGGTGCTGTTCATCACCCGCTCGGCCTCGGTGGCGGGGCGCGTGGGCCGGGTGCTCATCGGCCTGGGCCTCATGCTGCTGGCGCTGCAGCTGGTGGTGGAAGCGACCGAGCCGCTGTTCTCGTCGCCCGCCGTGCGCACGCTGCTGGCCTCGCTCAACAGCGACGTGCTGCTGGAGATCACCATCGGCTCGGTGCTGGCCATCGTGGCCTATTCGAGCCTGGCGGTGGTGCTGCTGGTGGCGGCCATGGCCACCTCGAACGTGGTGCCGCTGGACGTGGCACTGGGCCTGGTGCTCGGCGCCAACCTCGGCAGCGGCCTGCTGGCGGTGCTGACCACGGCCAAGTCGGCGGTGTCGGTGCGGCAGGTGACCGTCGGCAACCTGCTGTTCAAGGCGCTGGGCGTGGCCATCGTGGCGCCCTTCATCGGCCTGTGGATCCGCCACGTGCAGCCCGAGCTGCCAAACCAGGCGCACGGCGTGGTGCTGTTCCACCTGGGCTTCAACGTCATCATCAGCGTGGGGTTCATCGGGCTCACCCAATGGGTGGCCAAGCTGGTGACGCGGCTGCTGCCGGTGCCGCAGCAGCCGGCCGGCGCCATGCGGCTGCACCACCTCGACCCATCGGCGCTGTCGACCCCTTCGCTGGCCATTTCGAACGCCGCGCGCGAGGCGCTGCACCAGGCCGACATCGTGGAGACCATGCTCATCGGCACGCTCGACGTGATCCGCCACAACGACCTACGGCTGGCGCAGGAGCTGCGGCAGCTCGACGATGCGGTGGACGAGCTGTACTCGGCCATCAAGTACTACATGACGCGCATCTCGCGCGAGGCGCTGGGCGAGGAAGAAAGCCGGCGCTGGACCGACATCATCAGCTTCACGATCAACATGGAGCAGATCGGCGACATCATCGAGCGGGTGATCATCGACATCGAGGACAAGAAGATCAAGCCGCAGCGCAACTTCTCGGAAGCCGGCATGGCCGAGATCGTGGAGCTGCATGGCCGGCTGATCGCCAACCTGCGGCTGAGCATGAGCGTGTTCCTGAACGGCAACGTGCGCGACGCCCAGAAGCTGCTCGAGGAAAAGGCGCGCTTCCGCGACCTGGAACGGGCCTACGCCACCACCCACCTGGACCGCCTGTCCGACCGGACCACGCTGAGCATCGAGACCAGTTCGCTGCACATCGACCTGATCAGCGACCTGAAGCGCATCAACTCGCACATCTGCTCGATCGCGTATCCGATCCTGGAGTCGGCCGGGGCGCTGGCGCCGAGCCGGCTGAAGGATCCCCAGCTGGGCCAGGTGGAGAGCTGAGCTGACAGCGCCCCGGCCGGAAGGAAGCTACTTCTGCCCGGCAGGCTTCAGCGCCGGGGCGGCTTCCTGCCCCCGCCGCGCATAGCGCTGCGCCAGCACCGCGCACACCATCAGCTGCATCTGGTGGAACAGCATCAGCGGCAGCACGATGGCGCCCACGGCATGCGAAGCGAACAGCACCTTCGCCATGGGAATGCCGCTCGCGAGGCTCTTCTTGGAGCCGCAGAAGACGATGGTGATCTCGTCCGCCTTGTCGAAACCCAGCTTGCGCGCGGTGAAGGTCGTGAGCGTGAGCGCCAGTGCCAGCAGCACGGCGCACACCAGCAGCAGGCCCAGCAGCGCGCTCACGGGAATCTGCTTCCAGAGCCCCTCGATCACCGCCGCGCTGAACGCGGTGTAGACCACCAGCAGGATCGAACCCTGGTCCACGAACTTGAGCACCGCCGCGCGCTTCTGCACCCACTTGCCGATGACCGGGCGCAGCAGGTGGCCGGCCAGGAAGGGCACCATCAGCTGCAGCAGGATGCGGCCGATCGAGTCGAAGGACGAGGTCGCGCCGCCGTTGTGCGGCAGCACCACCAGGTTCACCAGCACGGGCGTGATGAACACACCCAGCAACGTGGACGCCGAGGCGCTGCAGATGGCGGCCGGCATGTTGCCCCGGGCCATCGCGGTGAAGGCGATGGCCGACTGCACCGTGGCCGGCAGCACGCACAGGAACAGCAGGCCGGTGTAGAGCTCGGGCGTCACCAGCGGCGACAGCACGGGCTTGAGCGCGAGCCCCAGCAACGGGAACAGGACGAAGGTGCTCGCGAACACCAGCAGGTGCAGCCGCCAGTGGGTGATGCCCGCCATGATCGCCTCGCGCGACAGCTTGGCGCCGTGCAGGAAGAACAGCAGTCCGATGGCGACCGTGGTCAGGCCTTCGAAGAAATGCGCCGTGCGCCCGCTGGCGGGCAGCAGGCTGGCAATGGTCACGACCGTGACGAGCGCGAGCGTGAAGTTGTCGGGGAGGAAGCGTGAACGGGCCATGGCAAGCATTGGACGTCGGCGGCATTCAAAAGAGAAATGGATTTATCTGATGGATATATGATTCGAGCGCATGAATGTCACGCTGCGCCAGCTTCGCGTGTTCCGCTCGGTGGCCGAGGGACGCAATTTCAGCCGCGCCGGCGACCAGGTCGGCCTGAGCCAGCCGGCGGTCAGCCGCTCGATCCTGGAATTGGAGTCGCAGCTCGGGCTCAAGCTGCTCGACCGCACCACCCGCGAGGTGGTTCTGACGGAAGCCGGCCAGTCGCTCGCGGCACGGCTCGACCGCGTGCTCGACGACCTCGACCAGACCCTGCAGGACGTGGCGGGCCTGGCCAGCGCGCGCGGCGGCAAGGTGCGGGTGGCGAGCAGCCCCACGCTGTCGGCCAACCTGATGCCCGGCTGCATTGCCACCTGCGCGGTACAGGCGCCGGGCATCCAGTTTCTTCTGCTCGACCGCATCCAGCAGGACGTGCTCGACAGCGTGCGCAGCGGCGAGGTCGATTTCGGCGTGGTCATCGAGCCCTCGGAGGCCGAGGACCTGCATTGCGAAGCGATCCTCGACGACCCATTCGTGCTCGTGGTGCCGCCCGCGCATCGGCTCACGCAGAAGGCATCGGTGCGCTGGACCGCGCTGGACGGCGAATCCCTGGTACTGCTCGACCATGCCTCGGGCAGCCGCCGGCTGATCGACCAGGCGCTGGAGCGGCATGGCGCGCACTGCGAAGTGAAGCAGCAGCTCGGCCACCCGACCACCGTGTTCCGCATGGTCGAGGCGGGCATCGGCATCAGCGTGATGCCGGAGCTTTCATTGCCGCCGGAGGGTTTGCCGCAGCTCGTGGTGCGGCCGCTGGTGCCGCGCGTTCAGCGGGCGATCATGCTGATCCGGCGCCGAAACCGGGCGCTTTCGCCGCTCGCGGAGCGGGTGTGGGGCATCGTACGGGAGACCGCTGCGCTCAGTGCGTCAGCGGCGCCCGGTTCGACGACGCAGAAGGATGGCTGAGCCGCGCCTGCCGCTGTCGCACGCAGAAATCGATCAGGTCTTCCACCTCGGTGGCCTTGTCGAACACCGCGTCGGCGCCAAGGAGGGCGCACTTCCGGCGCATTTCGGGCGTCGCGTAGTTGCTCAGGACCACCATCTTCTGCATCGGATGACGGTCGCGGCAGGCTTCGAGCACGCGGAAACCGGTGCCGTCCTTCAGGAACAGGTCGATGATGGCCAGGTCCCACTGGGTCGGATTTCGCGTGAGCCAGCGCAGGCCTTCGGCTTCGGATTCGGCCTGGCCGATGGGGTCTACCCGCGCTACCTCGCGCAAGGTGCCCACCAGGTTCTCGCGAATGGTGGGGTTGTCTTCGACGATGTATGTGCGAACGGTGTTCATGCGGCTTTGCCTCTGAGCTTTGACCCAAGGCTACAAAGTGCGCCAGTCACAAGTCGAAGGCATGACACCACTGCCCGGGTAGGACAAGACTGTCCTTTCCGACTTATCAGAGCGTGAGGATCGTGCAGCCCGTGGTCTTGCGCGCCTCGAGGTCGCGGTGCGCCTGCTGCACGTCGTCCAGTGCATAGCGCTGGTCGATCGGGATCTTCACCGCGCCGCTTCGCACCACCGCGAACAGGTCGTCGGCCATGGCCTGGGTGCTCTCGCGCGTGGACATGTGGGTGAACAGCGTGGGCCGGGTCACGTACAGCGAGCCCTTGGAGGCCAGCGTGCCGAGGTTCACCGGCGGCACCGGACCCGAACCGTTGCCGAATACCGCCAGCAGGCCGAAGGGCCGCAGGCAGTCGATCGAGCCTTCGAAGGTGTCCTTGCCGACCGAGTCGTACACCACCTTCACGCCCTTGCCGCCGGTGATTTCCTTCACCCGCGCCGCGAAGTTCTCGGTGCTGTAGTTGATGGCGTGCGCCGCGCCGTGTTCGAGCGCTAGCTTGCACTTGGCGTCGCTGCCGGCAGTGCCGATGAGCTGCAGGCCGAGCGCCTTGGCCCACTGGCAGGCGATGAGGCCCACGCCGCCCGCGGCAGCATGGAACAGGATGAAGTCGCCGGCCTGCAGGCCTTCGGCGGGCAGCGTCTTCTTCAGCAGGTACTGCGTGGTGAGGCCCTTGAGCATCATGGCCGCGCCGGTCTCGAAGGAAATGTCGTCGGGCAGCTTGCACACGCACTTGGCCGGCATCACGCGCAGTTCGCAGTACGAGCCGGGCGGCGGGCTGGCATAGGCGGCGCGGTCGCCGGCCTTCAGGTGCGTCACGCCCTCGCCCACCGCCTCGACGATGCCGGAGGCTTCCATGCCCAGTTGCAGCGGCATGGCAAACGGATAGAGCCCGCTGCGCTGGTAGGTGTCGATGAAGTTCAGGCCCACCGCCTTGTGGCGGATGCGGATCTCGCCGGGGCCGGGTTCGCCGACCTCGACCTCGACGATCTTCAGTTCTTCGGGACCGCCGGGGCGATCGATACGGACGGCTTTGCTCTTCATGATGGCAGTCTCCACGCGCAGGAAAAAAGAAGAGGGGCATCCTGCCATGTTTGCCTTTCCCGCGACAGCACGGGGCATTGCCGACCGGTAGAGTCGGCGCCCATGCAGACACAGCCGCAGCGCCTCACACCCCTCGTCGTTTTCATGCTGGTCGTTCCGCCGCTTCTGTGGGCAGGCAACGCCGTCGTCGGGCGCCTCGTTCGCGAGCTGGTGTCGCCGCTCACGCTGAACTTCGTGCGCTGGATCATCGCGTTCGTCATCGTGCTGCCGCTGGCCGCGCCGGTGCTGCGCCGCGACAGCGCCCTGTGGCCGCACTGGCGGCGCTACGCGCTGCTGGGCCTGCTCGGCATCGGCCTCTACAACGCGTTCCAGTACCTCGCGCTGCAGACCTCCACGCCGATCAACGTCACGCTGGTGGGCTCGAGCGCGCCGCTGTGGATGCTGGCGACCGGCGCCCTCTTCTTCGGTGCGCGCATCAGCGCGCGCGAGGTCGGCGGCGCACTGCTGTCGATGGCGGGCGTGCTGCTGGTGCTCAGCCGCGGCGAATGGCGGCAGTTGATGGCGCTGCGGCTGGTGCCGGGCGATCTCTACATGATCCTCGGCTCCATCGCGTGGGCCTTCTACAGCTGGATGCTGGCGCGCACGCACGAACCCAAAGGCGTGCGGCAGGACTGGTCCGCCTTCCTGATGGCGCAGCTGGTGTTCGGCATTGCTTGGTCGGGCGCGCTGGCAGCCGGCGAATGGACGCTGACCGACGCGCACATCGACCTCGGCTGGCCGCTGGTGGCCGCCATGCTGTTCATCGGCATCGGCCCGGCGGTGCTCGCCTACCGCTGCTGGGGCACCGCGGTGCAGCGCGCGGGCCCGCAGGCCGCGAGCATCTTCATGAACCTCACGCCGCTGTTCGCGGCGGTGCTCTCCGCCGCGTTCCTGCGCGAACTGCCGCACTGGTACCACGGCGCGGCATTCCTGCTGATCGTGGGCGGGATCGTGGTGGCGTCGCGGCGCTGAAGGCGCCCCCCCCCCCCCCCCGCCGGTCAGTACGTGCCGGGGTAGGCGCCGCCGTCCGCCAGCACGTTCTGGCCGGTCATGTAGCCGGCCTGCATGCTGCACAGGAAGGCGCAGATGGCGCCGAACTCGGTCGGGGTGCCGAAGCGCTTTGCAGGAATGTTCTTCTTGCGGGCTTCCCACACGGTGTCGAAATCCTGGCCCGTCTTCTGCGCCGTGCCGGCCATGGTGCCCTTCAGCCGGTCGGTGTCGAACGAGCCGGGCAGCAGGTTGTTGATGGTCACGCCCTGCGCCGCGATGGGCGTGCGCGCCACGCCGGCCACGAAGCCGGTGAGGCCGCTGCGCGCGCCGTTCGACAGGCCCAGGATGTCGATCGGCGACTTCACCGAGCTCGACGTGATGTTCACGATGCGCCCGAAGCCGCGCTTGGCCATGCCGTCGACCGTGGCCTTGATGAGTTCGATGGGCGTGAGCATGTTGGCGTCGACCGCCTTGATCCACGCTTCGCGGTCCCAGTTGCGGAAGTCGCCGGGCGGCGGGCCGCCGGCGTTGGTGACGACGATGTCGAAGTCGTGGCCCAGCGCGAACACCGCCGCGCGTCCGGCTTCGGTGGTGATGTCGGCGGCCACGTGCTTCACGAACGGGCCCGATGCGCCCGCAGCCTCGGCCAGCTTCTTCGCCGCGGCTTCGAGCGCCTCGGCGCCGCGCGCGACGATCACCACGTTCACGCCCTCGCGCACCAGCGCCTCGGCGCAGCCGTAGCCCAGCCCCTTGCTCGCGCCGCACACCAGCGCGGTCTTGCCTGCAATACCCAGATCCATGTCGTGTTTCTCCAATGATTGCGGCAAGGGGCTTCAGCGCCCCTTGCGCGTGAAAACGAAAATGCCCGCGATGACGAGCACGGTGCCGGCCGCGATCCACGGCGTGAACGGCTCGCCGAGTATCAACACCCCCATGAGGATGGTCGACAGCGGCCCGATCATGCCGGTTTGCGCGGCCACCGCGGGGCCGATGCGCTCGATGGCCATCATCACCATGAGGACGGGCACCGCCGTGCACAGCGTGGCGTTGAGCACCGACAGCCAGATGACCTCGGGCGCGAGCCCGAAAGCCACGCTCATGGGCCGCGTCAGCACGAACTGCAGGATGCACAGCACGCAGGCCACGGTGGTCGCCAGCCCCACGAGCCGCAGCGAGCCCAGCCGCTTGACGAACTCGCCGCTGTAGACGAGGTAGCCCGCATAGCTCACGGCGCTCAGGAACACCAGGAACGCGCCCCAGGCCGCGGCACCGCCGCCCTTGCCGCCGCCACCGGTCCACAGCTCATGGCCGAACACCAGCAGCACGCCGGCGTAGCTCACGATCATGCCGAGCACCTGCGGCCGCGTCGGGCGGCGCCGGTACAGCAGCCAGCCGAAGAACAGCACCAGCGTCGGGTTGAGATAAAGAATGAGCCGCTCGAAGCTGGCCGAGATGTAGGCCAGCCCCGCGAAGTCGAGGAAGCTCGCGAGGTAGTAGCCCGAGAAGCCGAGCCCCGCCACGCCGAGCCAGTCGCGCGCGGTGAGCGACGGCTTGCCGCGCCCGGCCCACCACGCCATGACCGCGAAAAGCGGCAGCGCGAACAGCATGCGCAGCATGATGAGCGTCACCGCGTCCACGCCGTAGCGGTACGCGAGCTTGACGATGATGGCCTTGCCGCTGAACGCGATGGCGCCCAGCGTGGCCAGGATCAGGCCGGTGGCGATGCCCTTCCTGGCGGCATCGTGGGAGGGTCGAGGGGGGATGCCGGCCGTCGCGGCTGTCTTGTTCATCCCCCGATCATCGCGGCAAGCTCAAACCCTCGCTCGTGCTCAGTAACCCGCGGCCACGCCGTCGCGGCGCGGATCGCTGGCGGCCACGTAGCCTTCGACCGAAGGCTCGCCCGCGCGCCAGATGAACTGGCCCGCGCCGAAGTCCTGGTAGGAGTCGTTGATCACTTCCAGGTGATGGCCCAGGTCGCGCAGGCCCTGCACCGTGGCCGGGTTCATCGCCGCCTCGACGTTGATCTCCAGCCCCGCGTTGAAGCGCCAGCGCGGTGCGTCGCAGGCGGCCTGCGGGTTCTGCTTGTAGTCGAGCATGCGCACCAGCGTCTGCATGTGGCCCTGCGGCTGCATGTTGCCGCCCATCACGCCGAAGCTCATGACCGGCTGGCCGTCCTTGGTGAGGAAGGCCGGGATGATGGTGTGGAACGGGCGCTTGCCCGGCGCCACCACGTTGGGGCTCTCGGCCTTCAGGCTGAAGCCGTGGCCGCGGTTCTGCAGGCTGATGCCGAACTCGGGCTCCACGCAGCCCGAGCCGAAGCCCATGTAGTTGCTCTGGATGAAGCTCACCATCATGCCGCTCTCGTCGGCCGCCGTGAGGTAGATGGTGCCGCCCTTCACCGGGTTGCCGGCCTTGAAGTCCTGCGCCTTCTTCACGTCGATGAGGCGCGCGCGCGAGGCGAGGTAGGCGTCGTCGAGCATCTGCTCGGTCGTGACTTCCATGGTCTTGCGCTCCGACACGTAGCGGTACACGTCGGCAAAGGCCAGCTTCATGGCCTCGATCTGCAGATGCTGCGACTGCACCGAATCGACCGGCAGCGAAGCGATGTCGAACTTCTCCAGGATGCCCAGCGCGATCAGCGCCGCGATGCCCTGGCCATTGGGCGGGATCTCGTGCAGCGTGTGGCCGCGGTAGTCGCGCGAGATGGGCTTGACCCACTCGGGCTGATAGGCCGCGAGGTCGGCCACGGTGAGCGCGCCGCCCTGCTCGGCCGAGAACTTGGCGAGCGCCTCGGCGATCTCGCCGCTGTAGTAGGCCTCGCCCTTGGTGCGGGCGATGGCCTTGAGCGCGCGCGCGGCGGCGGTGAAGCGGAACAGCTCGCCCACTTCGGGCGCGCGGCCCCAGGGCAGGAAGGTCTGCGCAAAGCCCGGCTGCGACTGCAGCACCGGCGTGGCCGAGGCCCACTTGCCCTGCACCACCGGCGGCACCAGGTAGCCGCGCTCGGCGATGTCGATGGCCGGCGCCAGCAGGTCGGCGAAAGGCAGCTTGCCGAAGCGCTCGCTCATCGCAACCCAGCCGCGCACCGCGCCCGGCACCGTGACCGAGTCGATGCCGCGCATGGGCGGATTGGCCGCGTCGGCACCGTACTTGGCCTTGAAGTATTCGGGCGTCCAGGCCTTGGGCGCCGGGCCCGAGGCATTGAGGCCGTGCAGTTCCTTGCCGTCCCACAGGATGCAGAACGCATCGCTGCCCAGGCCGTTGCTCACCGGCTCGACCAGCGTCATCACCGCCGCGGTGGCAATGGCCGCATCGACCGCGTTGCCGCCCTGCTGCAGGATGCGCAGCCCGGCCTGCGAGGCCAGCGGGTGCGAGGTCGACACCACGTTGCGCGCGAAGATCGGGATGCGGGTGGAGAGGTAGGGGTTGTTGAAGTCGAAGTTCATTTCGATGTGCTCTGCGTTATTCGTTGGTGATCTTGCGGTCGACCACGATCTTTTTCCACTTGGCGGCATCGACGGCCACCATCTTCGCGAACTGGTCGGGCGTGCCCGGCGTGGCGGGTTCGATGCCCAGGCGCGCGAGCTTTTCCTTCACTTCGGGGTCGGCCAGCGAGTCGTTCGCGGCCTTGTTGATCTTCGCGACGATGTCCGCCGGCAGGTTCTTCGGGCCATAGAAGCCGAACCAGGTGTTCGACTCGTAGCCGGGCAGCGTGTCGGCAATGGGCGGCAGCTCGGGCGCCAGCGGGCTGCGCTTGAGCGAAGTGACGCCCAGCGCGCGCAGGCGGCCGTCGCGCACATGCGGCATGCCGGTGGGCAGCGAGTCGAACAGCACGTCGACCTTGCCGCTGATCAGGTCGGGAATGGCCAGTGCCGTGCCCTTGTAGGGGATGTGCGTGACGAACACGCCGGCCTGCGCCTTGAACAGCTCCGCCGTGAGCTGCACGATGGTGCCGTTGCCGCTCGATGCGTAGTTGAGCTTGCCGGGGTTCTTCTTGGCGTAGTCGATCCACTCGCGCACCGTCTTCGCCGGCGAATTGACCGGCACCAGCATGATGCTGGCCGCGTCGCCCACGTGCGCGATGGGCGTGAAGTCGCGCACCGTGTCGTAGGGCAGCTTGCTGACGGCCGGGCCGATGGAGTGGGTGCTGGTGGTGGCCAGCAGGATGGTGTAGCCGTCGGGCGCTGCCTTCGCGGCCTGGTCGGAACCGATGGCGCCGCCGGCGCCGGGCTTGTTGTCGACCACCAGCGTGGTGCCGAGCTTCTCGCTCATCTTCTGTCCCAGCGTGCGGGCGAACAGGTCGGTGGCACCGGCTGCCGGGAACGGAACGATCAGGCGTATCGGCTTGTTCGGATAGCCCTGGGCCAGGACGGCGGAAGACGCGGCCATGCCGAGCGCGACGGCAAGCACCTGGAGGAAGCGGAGGCGTTTCATGTGCGGGGAATTCTGTGCCTGTGTAAAAAAAGAATGCTATGCAGCGGCAGCGCATCAAGCCAGATAATTCCGCTTATTCAACTATCAATGCTGTTTATGACCAAGGGTGCCGCCGAAGACATCTCGCTGCAGCAGCTGCGCGCGCTGACGGCGGTGGCCGAAACAGGCAGCTTCACGCTCGCGGCCGAGGCGCTGCAACTCACCCAGCCTGCCATCAGCCACCTGATCAAGCGGCTGGAGGAAGAGCTGGCACAGCCGCTGGTGGTGCGCGGGCGCCGCATCCGCATGACCAACGCGGGCCAGATGATGGTCGACACCGCCGTGCGCGCATTGCGGCTGATCGACGACTCGGTGGACGCCTGCCGCTCGCAGTCGCAACTGCGCGAGGGCCGCATCGTGCTGGCGGTGGGGCACCTCACGGCCGGTGCCCTGCTGCCGCCGCTGCTCGGCCGCTTTTCGCAGAAGCACCCGACGCTCGCGACCACGCTGCTCGACAGCACGGCCGAGCAGATGATCTCGCGCATCCTCTCGCAGGAGGCCGACCTGGGCTTCGGTTCGGACATCGGCCAGAAGCACTCCGAACTCGCGACCGAGCCGCTGTTCTCCGAGCGCATGGCGCTGTTCGTGCGCGACGACCATCCGCTGGCGCAGCACGCGGTGGTCGAGGCCCGGCATCTGGAGGGCCTGCCTTTCATCCACGTCAACCCCGACGCCAACGTGTGGCGCGCCGTGAGCCGCCAGCTCGCGAGCGCGGCCAACGTGTACCCGCACGTGGTGCACCATGTGTCGATGCTGTCGACCGCGTTCGGCCTGATCCAGGCGGGCGCGGGCGTGGCGCTGGCGCCGCGCTATGTGGAAGTGCTGATGCCGCCCAACCTGCGCGCAGTGGCCGTCACGCGGCCCACGCTCGAATACCCCGTGGTCGCCATACGGCTGGCCAAGCATCCGCTGAGCCCGGCGGCGATGGCTTTCCTGGCGATGGCGCGGCAGCACATGAAGCCGCCGCGTTCCATCAGGCCCTAGCTCTCTGTCGTTCAGGGCGCGATCACGCCGACGGGGTACCTTGCTCCGCGAATGTCCCCCGCGGCTTCGCCGCTCCTCCTTTATTTCGCTGCGCAAGGCACCCCATCGGCCTGATCGTTGAGCGCCGCTGTGGAAGCTGCATTTGTTGGCGATTGGCGAGACTTCGTGCCGCGCAATGCAGCTCTTTCGCCTGGTTCTTCTCTAGAGTGAATGCCCCTGTCACTCCACACCCCGCCTGGGGGCGCAACTCCACACAAGCCAATTGAATGTTCGAAGGCTGCTTGCCTCGCGGCAGGTCATCGGTGCGAAAGCAGCGATGCAGATGCGAGGTATCAAAGGCGACGGCCGGGGTGTTCGAAGCACCCCGACCGTCTAACCAAGTTCGTGCACACCCCTAGAAGGAACCGCACAAAAATGGCTACCAAGACTATAGCCCGGCCTCGCACGCCGGTATCTCCCGAAGACACCGCCCAAGACCCCGCGGATCTTCTCGAAAACACACTCTCCCAGCTCGAAGCCCTCCTGTGGGTCTACCACGGAGAAGACATCGACTGGTGCAGCGGTGACGCACCCCGACAACTCGACAACCTGCTCTGGCTGGCCGCCGACCTCTCCCGCAAGGCAGGCCAACTCTTCCAGCTGACCGAAACGGCGAGGCGCTCAGCGCCAAAGCTAGGCCCGGCCTGAACGCCCAAGCCGCGTCCAGGTGCGCAGGGCGCCGGGTGCTCCCCGCAGCGAAATAAAGGAGGAGGCCGCAGGCCGGGGGACATTCGCGGAGGGGAGCACCCGGTGGCCTGCGCACCCGCCCTGAACAGCAGCCCCACCATCGACAACAGCACAAACAAAAACGGCGCCCGAAGGCGCCGTCTTGAAGCGTGCAAAAAAACTGGAAGATCAGTCTTCGACGAAAGCTTCTTCGCGCTTCGACTTCACAGCCGGCAACAGCACGATGATAAGCAGCAATGCAGCTGCAGCCAGCAGGCTCGCCGAGATCGGACGCGTGACGAACACGCTCCAGTCGCCGCGCGACAGCAGCAGCGAACGGCGCAGGTTCTCTTCCATCATCGGGCCCAGGATGAAGCCCAGCAGCAGCGGCGCGGGTTCGCATCCGAGCTTGAAGAAGGTGTAGCCCACCAGACCGAAGATGCCGACCATCCACACGTCGAAGGTGTTGTTGTTGGTCGAGTACACGCCAATCGCGCAGAACAGCACGATCGCCGGGAACAGGTACTTGTACGGCACCGACAGCAGCTTGATCCACATGCCGATCAGCGGCAGGTTCAGGATGATCAGCATCGCGTTGCCGATCCACATCGAGGCGATCAGGCCCCAGAACAGTTCGGGGTTGCTGGTCATCACCTGCGGGCCCGGCTGGATGTTGTGGATCGTCATGGCACCCACCATCAGCGCCATCACCGCGTTGGGCGGAATGCCCAGCGTCAGCAGCGGGATGAAGGAGGTCTGCGCGCCGGCGTTGTTGGCCGACTCGGGAGCCGCCACGCCGCGGATGTTGCCCTTGCCGAAGGGCACTTCGCCCGGCTTCAGCTTGGTCTTCTTCTCGATCGTGTACGCCGCGAAAGCCGCCAGCAGCGCGCCGCCGCCGGGCAGGATGCCCAGTGCCGAACCCAGCGCAGTGCCGCGCAGCACGGCGGGAATCATGCGCTTGAAGTCTTCCTTGGTCGGGAACAGGCCCGAGACCTTGGCAGTGAACACTTCACGCTCGTCGTCGGGACGCGAGAGGTTGGCGATGATTTCACCGTAGCCGAACACGCCCATGGCGATGGCCACGAAGCCGATGCCGTCGGTCAGCTCCGGAATGTCGAAGCTGTAGCGCGCCACGCCGGAGTTCACGTCAGTACCGACCAGGCCGAGCAGCAGGCCCAGCACGATCATCGCGATGGCCTTGAGCAGCGAGCCCGAAGCCAGCACCACGGCACCGATCAGGCCCAGGATCATCAGCGAGAAGTATTCGGCCGGGCCGAACTTGAAGGCCAGCTCGGTCAGCGGCGGCGCGAAGGCGGCCAGGATCAGCGTGCCCACGCAGCCCGCGAAGAACGAGCCCAGGCCCGCGGCAGCGAGTGCCGGACCCGCGCGGCCCTTGCGTGCCATCTGGTAGCCGTCGATCACGGTCACCACCGACGATGACTCGCCCGGCAGGTTCACAAGAATGGCGGTGGTGGAGCCGCCGTATTGCGCGCCGTAGTAGATGCCGGCCAGCATGATCAGCGCCGACACGGGGGGCAGCGCGTAGGTGGCGGGCAGCAGCATCGCGATGGTCGCGACCGGGCCGATGCCGGGGAGCACGCCGATCAGCGTACCCAGGATACAGCCGACCAGGCAGTACAGCAGGTTGGTGAAGGTAAAGGCAACGCCAAAACCCATCGAGAGGTGTTCAACCAATTCCATGATGTGAGCAGCTTTCTTCTCAGCCGGTGATGAAGGTCGGCCAGACCTGGATCTGGAGCTTCAGCGCCCAGATGAATGCAACGTAGCTGCCCACGGCCAGGACGGTCGCGAGGATCAGCACTTTCTTGAGGTCGAACTCGTTGCCTGCGAGGCTCGAGATGATCACCAGCGCGTAGATCGCGATGATCATGCCCATGGCCGGCACGCCGATGCTCGGCAGGCCGCCGAGCAGAATGCCGAACGCGAGGTTGGCGCCCAGGATGAACACCACCTGCTTCCAGGCCCACTTGCCGATCTTTTCGCCGTCGTTGGTTTCGACGGTGAGGCCGCTGAACATGATCCCCAGGCCGATGAGAGCCATCAGGATGCCGAGCATCAACGGGAAGTAACCCGGACCCATGCGGGCGCCGCTGCCCACGCTGTAGGTGGTGGCGCCCCATGCGAACGCCACGCCCACGACCGTGAACATCAGACCCGAGAAAAAGTCTTTCTGACTTTTGATTTTCACAACCGAACTCCTCGAATATTTTCGATGGAGGCGATTGTGGAGTCAGCTCCCGGTCAGCCCGATGTGGGTTCCACTAACCGAAGGCCTAGGGATAACCCGAAAGGCCACACGGGCCTTTGCGTGGCTTTGCGTCGCTATTCGAGCGGCGGCGTGGCGCTGAGCACTTCCTCGATGGTGGTCACGCCCTCGGCCACGCGCAGCGCGCCGGCCAGGCGCAGCGGGCGCATGCCGTCGATCACGGCCTGGCGACGAAGGCCCGCCAGGTTGGGCTCTTTCGTCACCTGCGTCTTGAATGGCTCGCTGATGCTCAGCAGTTCGTAGAGACCCATGCGGCCCATGTAGCCGGTCATGCGGCAGTCGACGCAGCCCACCGGCTTGTACGCGCGCACCGAGCCCGTGATCTGCCACGGCTTGACGATGGTCTCCAGGCTCTCGCGCGTGACGGTGTCGTCGGGCTGCTTGCAGTGCGGGCACAGCGTGCGCACCAGGCGTTGCGCGAGCACGCCCAGCATCACCGCGTTGATGAGGTAGGAAGGCACCCCCAGCTCCATGAGCCGCGTGATGGCGCTCGGCGCGTCGTTGGTGTGCAGCGTGCTGAACACCAGGTGGCCGGTGAGCGCGGCCTGCACCGCCATCTCGGCGGTGGCGAGGTCGCGGATCTCGCCGACCATGATGATGTCCGGGTCCTGCCGCATCAGCGCGCGCAGGCCCTCGGTGAAGCCGAAGTCGAGCTGCGGCTGCACCTGCGTCTGGTTGAACGACGGCTCGATCATTTCGATCGGGTCTTCCACCGTGCTCACGTTGACCTCTTCGGTGGCCACGCGCTTGAGCGTGGAGTACAGCGTGGTGGTCTTGCCCGAGCCCGTGGGCCCGGTCACCAGGATGATGCCGTTGGGCCGCGTGACCAGCTGTTCCCAGCGCTGCGCGTCGTGCTGCGAGAAGCCCAGCGCGTCGAGGTCTTTCACCGCGGTGTCGGGGTCGAAGATGCGCATGACCATCTTCTCGCCGAAGGCGGTGGGCAAGGTCGACAGGCGCATTTCGACTTCTTCGCCGCGCATGTTGCGGGTCTTGATGCGGCCGTCGAGCGGGCGGCGTTTCTCGACGACGTCCATGCGGCCGAGCAGCTTGATGCGCGCGACCATCGCGTTCATCACGCCCATCGGCATCTGGTAGGCCGGATGCAGGATGCCGTCGATGCGAAAGCGGATCACGCCCTGCTCGCGGCGCGGCTCCAGGTGGATGTCGCTCGCGCGCTGGTCGAAGGCGTATTGCCAGAGCCAGTCGACCACCTGCACCACGCTCTGGTCGTTGGCGTCGAGCTGCTTGTTGCTCTTGCCCAGCTCCACCAGTTGCTCGAAGCTCGCGCCGCCGGTGTTGCCGCCGGCCTTCTGCGCGGCGCGCACCGACTTCGCGAGCGAGAAGAACTCGGCCGTGTAGCGCTGGATGTCGGCCGGGTTGGCGACCACGCGGCGCACCGTGCGGCGCGATTGCCGCTCGACCTCGGCGATCCAGTCGGTGAGGAAGGGCTCGGCCGTGGCCACCACCACCTCGTTGGGCAGCACCTGCACAGGCAGCACCTTGTGGCGCTCCGCATAGGCCGCGCTCATGGTGTCGGCCACCTTGCCCACGTCGACCTTGAGCGGATCGATGCGCAGGTAAGTGAGGCCCGCACGGCCCGCGAGCCATTGCGTGAGCATCTCGAGGTCGAGCGGCTTGCTGTCGCTCTCGCGGGTCATCGCCACGTTGGCCAGGCGCACCAGCGGTGCCTGGCGGCTCTCGGCCTGGGCGCAGCGCGCGATGGTGCGCTTGGCTTCGACCGGGGAGATCACGCCGTCGGAGGCGAGCCATTCGATCAGGCGCCGCAGATCGAGCGGACCTTCGTGGCGCGAGGCCGGCGAGGCGGGAACGGAAGCAGCGGGTACAGCGCTCATGAGCCGGTGGTTCGGGTGAGTGTCGGGTTCTGGGGTTTGAACACCCGCAGCCACTTGGGTGCGGGCAAGCCCCATCGAGTCTGGATCGTTTGGGCGCGCTCGGCAAGCACCTCGCGCTTGGGGCGGCTCGGCGTGCGCTGCGCGAGCACCACCGTGTTGCCTTCGCGCGTCGGCTTGAAGGCCCAGACCGCGTCCGCGCCAAAGGCACTCGCAATCTTCTCGAGGCTGCGCTCGTAGCTCGACGAGCGGCCGAAAAGGTTGACGGTCATGCAACCGTCATCGGTGAGCAGCGCGCGGCAGTCGGCGTAGAAGTCTTCGCTGTCGAGCACGGGCGCCGCGGCCTCGTGGTCGTAGAGGTCGACCTGCAGCGCGTCGACCGTGCCGTGCCATTCGGGCTTGCGGATCTCGGCCGCCGCGTCGGCGATCACCACGCGCAGCTTCGGGTCGTCGGCCGGCAGCTTGAACCAGCCGCGGCAGGCCGACACCACCTGCGGATTGAGCTCGATCGCGGTGGTGCGCATGCGCAGGATCTTGCGGCTGAACTTGGTGAGCGTGGCGGCGCCCAGGCCGAGCTGCATCGCGTGGCGGCTGGCCACGGTCTTGCCGTCGGCGAACAGCAGCCACGCCATCATGCGCTGCACGTACTCGAGTTCGATCTCGAAGGGCGCGTCGATCTTCATCGAGCCCTGGACCCATTCGGTGCCGAGGTGCAGATAACGGATGTCGCCCCAGTCGGAAAAATTGACTTCGGGAAGAGAGACGGGGGTTTTGCTCGATGCCATCAGACGACTAGATTGTGGGCAGCCAGAACCTCGCGCCAGGCGCCGAGCTTGCGCTCGAAACTCCATGACGCATTGGCGGGGCTGGTGGAAGGCAGCTGGTAGACCGGCACGCCCAGCGTCCGGGTGTGGCGCGCGTGCTTGAAGCTCTCGCCGCCGTTGTGGCCGATGGCCGCGAGCTTCGGCAGATGCAGCCCGGCGATGTCGTTCACCACGGGCGCGCGAATGGCGGAGTCGAGACTGCCTTCGCGCTCGCAGGACGCATACACGTCCCACACGCCCAGGCCGCGATCGAGCAGCCACCGGCAGCGCGGCCCGTAGCTGTCGGCGCCCGAGGGAAGGGGAATGTCGGGCCACACGGCTTGCAGGATCTTCCAGAACTGGTTTTGGGGGTGTGCATAGTACTGCTGCCGCTCGAGCGACTTGACCCCGGGGAAGCTGCCGAGGATGAGTACGACGGTCTTTGGCGAGACGATGGGCTGCAGGCCGGTGAGCACGGCGCTGGCGGCGGCATCGGGTGCGACGGGAAGCTTCATGGACGGTATCGTGCCACTGCCTTCCGCCAGCGAGCAAAAATGAAAAAAACCCGCCGGAGCGGGTTTTTTTGCAAATGCCGGAACAGGTCCGGGCTTGCTTACTTCTTGGCGGCTTCGTTCTCGGCCGTGCCGGGGATCTTCTCGCCGATGGCCTTGCCGGTGGAGCGCATGCCGTCGGCCGTCTTGTGGCCGGCGTTCTCGACGACTTCGCCCGTCTTGGCGGCGGCGTTCTTGGTGGCGTTGGTGGCCTTCTTGGTGGTGCGCTTGGTGGCGTTCCATGCCTTCTTGGTGCCATTTTCGGTGGCGTTCACGGCCTTCTTGGTCGTGCGCTTGGTGGCGTCGTAGGCCTTTTCCGCTCCGCGCTCGGTGGCGTTCACAGCGTCCTTGCCGGCTTCCTTCACCTTCTCGGTGGTGCTCGGCTGGGCGGTGGCCGGCGTGGCGGTGGCGGGTGCCGTGGTCTGAGCCACAGCCGACACGCCGATGGAGGCGAGCGCCAGCGCGAGGACAACGGGCATCGTGCGAATGAAAGACGTGGTCATGAAAAGGCTCCTTGTTGGATGAAGTTTTTAGCAGTGACTGACTTGCCACTGGTCTAGCAACGAGCTAGCGAACCCAAAGGATGACAGCAAATTTGCAACCTCTGCATACACGGATGCAGGTCGGGACATTGGCCTACGCGATGTGGGGCGCGCGTTCCGACATGGCCATGAGAATCTGTAGCCGCGGAAGCACTTCGAGCGCATTGCGCGTGGTGGCCGCGGCCAGTTCCTCGATGCCGATGCCCCTCAACCCGGCCACCACTTCCGCGATGCGCGGCAGCTCGCCGGGCTCGTTGCGGCCCTGCGCCTGGCCGGCGTCGCGCTGGGCCTGCGTGCGGTAGAGCCAGTGAGGCTGTATGTCGGGCGCATCGGTCTCCATCACGATCGACTCCATCGGCAGGCTTGCCGCCAGCCGACGCAGCTGGAGGGCGCGCTCGAATGTCACGGCCCCACCGAAGCCCAGCTTCAGCCCGAGGGCGATGCACGCCTCGGCCTGCTGCTCGCTGCCGTTGAACGCATGGGCGATGCCCAGCCACGGCTTGCCGCCCGCCGTCTGCCGCAGATGCTTGAGCACCTTGTCGACCGAACGCCGCACATGGATGAGGATAGGTAACCCGTGCTTGCGTGCAAGTTGCAACTGAGTGTGAAAAAACCGCTCCTGCCTGTCGCCGTCCAGGCCTTCGACGAAATAGTCCAGCCCGATCTCGCCGACCGCCACCAGCCGGGGGTCGTCGCGCCGCGCGGTCAGTTCGGCGTCCAGCGCCTCCAGGTCGGCGTCCGCGGCCTGGCCGGTGCACAGCGGATGGATGCCCAGCGCGTAGGCGTCGCCCTGCAGGTGGGCCAGCTCCCGCACGGCCTGGAAATTGAAGGCGGCCACCGCGGGGATGACGCACATGGCCACGCCGCGTTCGGCCGCGCGGGCGCGGATGGCGGGCATCTCGGCACCGAATTCGTGCGCGTCCAGGTGGCAGTGGGTATCGATGAAGGTAGCCATCGCGCGATGATGCCCGAAGGGATGCGCAGGCTCGGAAAGCGTGCTACTGTGAACTCCTTCACGCGATATTTTTTGCCGGAGGTGCTCCGATGCGCAGGCCTGCTTTCTACAGCCGATCGCCCCGCACGCTGCCACCGGCCGCAGACGATGCGGCCGATCGGGCGGATGCATCGGCATCGTCCGAAGCGGACGGCGCCGCACCGCCGCCTGTCGCCTCCAAGCCCCCCAGGACGGGCTGGCAGCCAGGGCGCCGCAGCTTCGCGCTGCTCATCGTGCTGTGCGCCGCCTTCGTCACCGGCACCGCGCTGTGGGCGCCCCGGCCCGGCGGCAAGGCGCTCACCCAGAAAGACATCGACGCGGCCGTGCTGCGCACGCTGCAGACCAACACCCTGCCCTCGCCCGCCGCCAAGGCGGCCGACATCATCCGGCCGTCGGTGGTGCGGGTGGTGAGCTACGGCGAGGAGAAGAACACGCCGGAAGCCAAGGTCCAGAAGCGCGGGCGCAACATGGCCAAGGGCAAGCCGCCGGAAGCACCCAACGACGGCGGCCCGTCGGGCGAGGTCGAGCGCGGCGTGGGCACCGGCGTGGTGATCGTCGACAAGGGCGTCATCCTCACCAACCTGCACGTGGTCGCGGGCGCCGACAAGATCAAGGTCACCTTCTTCGACGGCCTGGAAGCCGTGGCCACCATCACCGGCGTGCAGCCCGAGAACGACCTCGCGGTGCTGCAGGCGCAGAAGGTGCCCGACGACCTGATTCCCGCCACCATGCGCTCCACCGCCGACCTGCGCTCCGGCGACCAGGTGGCCGCGGTGGGCTTCCCGTTCGGCATCGGGCCTTCGGTGTCGGCCGGCGTGGTGTCGGGGCTCAAGCGCTCTTTCCGCTCGCCCGAGGGCAAGCAGGAGCTGGGCAACCTGATCCAGTTCGACGCCGCCGCCAACCCCGGCAATTCGGGCGGCCCGCTCATCAACATGGACGGCGAGGTGCTCGGCATCGTCACCGCCATCCTGAACCCGACGCAGCAGCGCACCTTCATCGGCATCGGCTTCGCGGTGCCCATCGAGAACGCCGCCTCGGCCGCCGGTTCGCCGCCGTTCTGAACGATCTTCTAGCCAGACCCAGCCTCTACTTCTTCGAAAGCCCTTCGCATGAGCACAGAGACAGCCGCCCCCACGCCCGCCGGCACCGCCGAACTGATGGAGCAGATCCTCTACGAGGTGAAGCGCGTGGTCGTCGGGCAGGACCGCTTCCTGGAGCGCGTCATGGTCGCCATGCTCGCGGGCGGGCACCTGCTGGTGGAAGGCGTGCCGGGCCTCGCGAAGACGCTCACCATCAAGACGCTGGCCGACACCGTGCGCGGCCAGTTCAAGCGCATCCAGTTCACGCCCGACCTGGTGCCGGCCGACCTGGTGGGCACGCGCATCTACAACCAGAAGACCGGCGAATTCAGCACTTCGCTGGGCCCGGTGTTCGCCAACCTGCTGCTGGCCGACGAAATCAACCGCGCGCCGGCCAAGGTGCAGAGCGCGCTGCTCGAAGTGATGCAGGAGCGGCAGGTGACCATCGCCGGCGAAACCCACAAGGTGCCGCGACCGTTCCTGGTGATGGCCACGCAGAACCCCATCGAGACCGAAGGCACCTACGCGCTGCCCGAGGCGCAGGTCGATCGCTTCATGATGAAGGTCATGGTCGACTACCCGAGCGACGAGGAAGAATTCGTCATCGTCCAGCGCGTGATCGGCGCGCCGGTGACGGCCACGCCCGTCGCCACCACCGAGCAACTGGCCGAGCTGCAGGCCGAGGCGCGGCGCGTGTATGTCGACCCTTCGCTGATCCAGTACGCGGTGAAGCTGGTGTCGGCCACGCGCACGCCCGAGAAGCACGGCCTGAAGGACCTGCGCCGCTTCATCACCTTCGGCGCCAGCCCGCGCGCCAGCATCAGCCTGACCGAAGGCGCGCGCGCCCTGGCGCTGCTGCGCGGCCGCAGCTACGCGCTGCCCGAGGACATGACCGCGCTGGTGCCCGACGTGCTGCGCCACCGCGTGACGCTGTCCTACGAAGGCCTGTCCGAAGGCCTGACGCCCGACGGGCTGGTCGACAAGATCATGCGCGCGGTCCCCGCCCCACCCAAGCCGCTCGAACATGAAAAGCTGGTGGCGTAAGGCCCCTGCGGCCGCGAACGACGAACGGCTCGCCGCTGAAGCCGGCGGGGCTGAACGCGCGCTGCGCCGGCTCGAGTGGACGGTGATCCGCCGCCTCGACGGCCTGCTGCAGGGCGACTACCGCACGCTGATGCGCGGGGCCGGGCTCGACCTGGCCGACCTGCGCGAGTACCAGCACCACGACGACGTTCGCCACATCGACTGGAACGTCACCGCGCGGCTGCAGACGCCGCATGTGCGCGTGTTCACCGAAGACCGCGAGATGACCGCGTGGTTCGTGCTCGACCTGAGCCGCTCGGTCGACTTCGGCTCGGGCCTGAAGGCCAAGCGCGAGATCTCGGCCGGCTTCGTCGGCGTGCTCGCGCGGCTGCTCACCCGGCACGGCAACCGGGTCGGCGCGCTGGTCTACGGCAGCGACCTCGAAGCGGTGATTCCGCCGCGCAGCGGGCGCCGCCATGTGCTGCACCTGCTGCATGCGATGGACAAGCGTGCCGACAAGGCGGAGCACACGCCCCGGCAGAAGGGCATGACTCGGCTGGACACCCTGCTCAAGTCGGCCGCCACGCTGATGCCGCGCCGCTCCACCGTGTTCGTGGTGTCCGACTTCCTGAGCGAGCCCGGCTGGGAACGCCCGCTGGGCCAGCTGGCGCAGCGCCATGAAGTGGTTGCCGTGCGCCTGTTCGACCCGCTCGAACTCGAGCTGCCGGACCTGGGCCTGGTGCCGCTGCGCGACGCCGAGACCGGCGAGCAGCTCTGGGTCGACACCCACGACGCGGGCTTTCGCAAGCGCTTCGCCCGCATCGCGGCCGAGCGCGAAGCCGCCTTGCGCGGCGCGCTGGCCAAGGCCGGCGTCGACGCGCTCGAACTCTCGACCAGCGACGACCTGGTGGAAGCCATCGTCCGTTTCGCCGATATGCGCAAGCGCCGCACGCGCATCGGCCTCGCAGGCATGAAGGCGGTGGCAGCATGACTTTTCTCTGGCCTCAATTCCTCTGGCTGCTGGCGGCGCTGCCGCTGCTGGTGCTGCTCTACGTCTGGCTGATACGCCGCAAGAAGAAGCTGGCGGTGCGCTATGCCAGCCTGTCGATCGTGCGCGAGGCCATGGGCGCGGGCCAGACGATGCGCCGCCATATTCCGCCCGCGCTGTTCCTGCTGGCCATGGCCGCGATGCTGATCGCCGCGGCCCGGCCGATGGCGGTGGTGGTGCTGCCGTCGAACCAGCAGACCATCATCCTCGCGATGGACGTGTCGGGCAGCATGCGCGCGGCCGACGTGCTGCCCAACCGGCTGGTGGCGGCGCAGGAGGCGGCCAAGAGCTTCATCAAGGACCTGCCGCGCAGCGTGAAGGTGGGCGTGGTGGCCTTCGCCGGCAGCGCGCAGGTGGCACAGTTGCCGACCACCAACCATGAAGACCTGGTGACCGCCATCGACAGCTTCCAGCTGCAGCGCGCCACGGCCACCGGAAATGCCATCGTGGTGTCGCTGGCCACGCTGTTCCCCGACGCCGGCCTGGACGTGGAGCAGTTCAGCGCGCCGAGCCGCCAGCGCGGCGCGGCCATCGACTCGTCGGAGAAGAAGCTCAAGGACTTCACGCCCGTGGCGCCCGGCTCGTTCACCTCGGCCGCGATCATCATGCTGACCGATGGCCAGCGCACCACCGGCGTCGATCCGCTCGACGCAGCCAAGGCCGCGGCCGACCGCGGCGTGCGCATCTACACCGTGGGCGTGGGCACCGTCGACGGCGAGACCATCGGCTTCGAGGGCTGGTCGATGCGCGTGCGCCTCGACGAGGACACGCTCAAGGCCATCGCGCAGAAGACCAATGCCGAGTACTTCTACGCCGGCACGGCGAGCGACCTGAAGAAGGTCTACGAAACGCTGAGCACCAAGCTCACCGTGGAGAAGAAGGAAACCGAGATCTCGGCGCTGTTCGCGCTCGGCGCGGCGGTGCTGACGCTGCTGTCGGCGGGGCTGTCGCTGCTCTGGTTCAACCGCATCCTCTAGCGTCCGGAGTCATCCGGCGGTAATCGGACACGACCGCCGCGACCGCAGCGGTTTCGCACTCGCGCCCGGTTCGCGAGCCTGGCGAAGGTGGCCAGACTGGCCTTCAATGATCGATTTTCGTGCTGCTCAGCAAGAAAATAAATCACTTTCGATCATTGAAGTCTCTCCTTAAAGTTGCGCCCGGTTCAACTCTGACTGGCGAAACTTTCATGTCCACCGCGACCACCCGCATCCCGTTCCATCTGGCGTTTCCTGTCCGCGACATTGCCGAAGCTCGAGCGTTCTACGGCGAACTGCTCGGTTGCCCCGAGGGCCGCAGCGCGCCGGAATGGGTCGACTTCGACTTCTACGGCCATCAGATCGTGGCCCACCTGGCCCCGGACGAATGCGGTCATCGGCAGAGCAGCGCCGTGGACGGCCACGACGTGCCGGTACGTCACTTCGGCGCGATCCTGCCGATGGATCAATGGCAGCGCATGGCCGACAAGCTGGTGGCGCGTCAGACACAGTTCGTGATCGAACCTTACGTGCGCTTCAAGGGAGAGCCCGGCGAACAGGCCACGATGTTCTTTCTCGACCCCTCGGGCAACGCGATCGAGATGAAGTCCTTTGCCGACCTGAGCTCGCTGTTCGCACGCTGAAAGCCCGCCATGCCCACGAGCAACACGAAATCGGTGGCATTGGCTGCCATACTGGTCGCCTGCGCTTCTGCTTCGGCCCAGTCCGACACCTTGGGCAAGATCAAGGAGTCGAGCTCCATCACCATGGGCGTGCGCGATGCTTCGGGCGCCATGTCTTTCACGCTGGGCCCCGGAAAGTACACAGGCTTTCATGTGGAGATCTGCGAGCGAGTCATCGCCGACATCAGGAAGGCGCTGCACCTCGACAAGATCGACGTGAAGTACCAGCTCGTGACACCGCAGAACCGAATCCCCCTCGTACAGAACGGCACGGTGGATATCGAATGCGGGACGACCACCAACAATGCAGCGCGGCAGAAGGACGTCGCGTTCGCGCCCACGTTGTATGTCGAGGGCATCCGAATCGCCGTCAAGACGAACTCGGGCATCGCATCACCTGCGCAGCTGGCCGGCAAGACGGTCGCGGCCACCACCGGCAGCACGTCCGTGCAAGCGCTGCGAAGGCTCGGGCGCGACGGCGTGGCGGGCGTATCCGAAGTGCTGTCCAAGGACAACAGCGAAGGCTTCCTGCTTCTTGAAGGTGGCCGCGCCGAGGGCTTCATCGCAGACGGCCAGATTCTGGCCACGTTGATTTCCAGGAGCAAGGAACCGGAAAAGTACAGGCTCCTGGATCAGGTCTTCAGTGTCGAGCCCATTGCAATCATGTTCCGCAAGGGCGACCCGGCATTCAAGAAGATGGTCGACGACAGCATCCTGGCACTCGCCAGGAGTGGCGAAGTCTCACGCATCTACGACAAGTGGTTCATGCAGCCCATCCCTCCCAATGGCGCCAGGGTGGGGCTGCCGGCCAACGCCATGACCAAGGCCGCCTGGGCCGCTCCGTCGGACAAGCCGCTGGAGGCTTACGAGGCACGCTGATGCGCCCCATTGCCCCCAGACGACGCGTTGCCGCCTCGCGCACTGCATCCATCTTGCGCCACGCGGGACGGCCATCCGCCCGGGTGCCTGGTCCAGGTGCACGGCTACGGCTTGCGCAGGCGGCCCGACTTTCCCGCGCGGCCGCGCGTGGGCAGCAGCGGGTTGCCCGGCTGCGCATCGGCGGCCTCCCGCAGGTGCTCTGCAAAATGCGCCACGATCGGTGGACTGACCCGCGGCTTGCGTTGCAGCAGGCCGATCTCGCGGTAGAAGGTGAACTCCCCGAGCGAAACGACACGGACTCCGGAAGGCAGGGGAAGGTGCGCTTCGACCAGCGGAACCAGCGCGACCCCCAGGCCCTTGGAAGCAAGGTGGATCAATCCGGGAATCTCATCGATCTCGATCGCATCGTTGACCGAGACCGCCTCGCGGCGGAGAAATCCCTCGACCATGCGGCCGCCGAAAGAAGCCCGGTCATACCGAAGGAACGGCTGCTGCTGAATCAGCGCGCGCCAGTCCTTCGTCACGGGCAAGGCCTTGGGTACCACCAGCACATAAGGCTCGTGAATCAGCGCCTGCCACGTCAGATCGGAAGGCAGGCCGAAAGGTGGGCGGATGATGACCGCCGCATCGATCTTTCCCGCATCGAGGTCATCCATCAAGCGCATCGAAACGCCCGGCGACACATGCACGCGTACCAGTGGAAAGGCCTTGCGGAGCTTTTCGAGCGCGCGTGCCAGCAACGTGGGCTGGGCCGAAGCGATCGAGCCTATGCGCAGCAATCCTCTGGTGGCATTGTCCTCGGGCAGCTCCCCGAGTTTTGCGAACAGCGCGCAGATCTCTTCGGCGCGCGGCAGGGTCGTCTGCCCCGCAACGTTCAAGGTGGCGGAGCGCCCGGTTCGATCGAACAGTTCGAAACCCAAGGCCTCTTCCAGCCGCTTGATCTGGCTGCTCACCGCGGATTGGGTAAGACCGATGCGGTCCCCCGCTGCCGCGAAGGTGCCGTGCTTGCACACCGCGATGAAGGTCTTGAGTTCGCCAATCACCGCACGAGCATCTCAAATATCGATGAAGAGGTCAATGATTCATCGAATGAATCGTTCAATACAACGCAACGAATGACGGAGCCCAACGCTCTCCAACCTCAACCAGGAAAACCATGAGCAATCCCATCTACGTCCAGGAATACAAGGCCATCGCCGAAGTGCTGCAGAAGTACAACGAAGGCGGCAAGCAGGCCAGCAGCAGCATCATGAAACCGGCCTTCAGCGAGCAGGCGACCATCTTTGGCGTCGGGGCCGATGGCCAGTTGACGGGCGGCCCGATCCAGGGGTTGTTCGACACCATCGACAGCGCCTTCCGCCCGTCGCCCGAAGCACAGGGCGTGATCGTCGGCATCGACATCGTGGGCACCGCCGCCAGCGCCCGCATCGACACCAACGACATTTCGGGCTTCTGCTTCACCGACTTCTTCAATCTGCTGAAGTTCGACGGCAAGTGGACCGTGGTCAGCAAGATCTACCACACGCACGTCGCGCCCTGAGTACTGCCAGCGATCGCGACGGCGTGTTCGTGCAGAAGCGCCGAACCGTGGAAGGCCACGGATGCTTCAGCGCGTGTTCTTCGTGATCTGCGGCGTCTTGACCGCCCCGATGCCGCCCAGGAACAGATCGGCCACGATCGGCGCGATGGCCGCGTGGTCGAGCCGGCCGTCGGGCTTCATCCAGGTGAACATCCAGTTGATCATGCCGAACAGCAGCATGGTCAGCGGCTTGGCGAGGTCGTCGCTCGGCGCGCCGGGGCGCAATGCCGAGACTGCGCGCGCAAAGCCCGCGACCACCTCGCGCTCCTTGTCGAGCACGCGCTCGCGGTCGGCCTCTTCGAGAAAACGCACGTCGTCGGTCAGCACGCGGTGCGCGTCCTGCGCGCCGGCGTATTCCTCGACGATGCGGTAGATGAAGCGGCGCAGGCGCTCTTCGTCGGTCTGCGTCGAGGCTTCTTCCTCGGCCACCAGGGCCGCGAGCTTGGACACGTGCGTCTCGGCGATGCTGATCAGCAGGCTGCTCTTGTCCTTGTAGTAGTGGTAGAGCGTGGCCTTCGAGAGGCCGCAGGCCTCTGCCACCTGGTTCATCGAGGTGGCGGGGTAGCCGCTGCGCGCGAACAGTTGCGCGGCCTGCGCGAGGATCAGTTCACGCTGGTCGTCGTAGGTGGCGGATCTTCCACGCGGCATCGGGTCGGTTTCCTGGGTTGGGCTGTTGGAACAACGCGCGATCTTGCACGAAGCGCGATCGAGATCAGCCGCGCCTGGTCGCGATGAGCGAGCGCACGTCGGTGGCCGGCAGGCGCGGCCTGCCCTGCTCCACCCGGGCGAGCGGCGCCACCTCGTGCAGGCTGGCGAGGCTGCGTACCGTGAGGGCCTGGTAGGTCTGCGTGCCTTCCAGCTTCCAGGCGATCTCGTCCTCGGTCAGCTCGCGCTTCACCTTGGCCGGGATGCCCGCCACCAGCGAGCGCGCCGGCACCTTCATGCCGGCCGGCACGAAGGCGCAGGCCGCGACGATGGCTTTCTCGCCGATCTCGGCCTCGTCCATGACCACCGCGTTCATGCCCACCAGCGCGTCGCGCCGCACGATGCAGCTGTGCAGGATCGCGCCGTGGCCGATGTGGCCGTTGGCCTCGATCACCGTGTCGTTGTCGGGAAAGCCGTGCACGCAGCAGTGGTCCTGCACGTTCGAGCCCTCCTCCAGCACGATGCGGCCGAAGTCGCCGCGCAGGCTGGCGCAGGGGCCCACATAGCAGTTGGGGCCGACGATCACGTCGCCGATCAGCACGGCCGTGGGGTGCACGTAGGCGCTCGGATCGACGACCGGGATCACGCCGTCGATGGAATAGCTGGGCATTCGGTCTCCTTGGTCTTCGGGTCTCAGGGTTTGCCCTGAAGCGACCCCGCTTGTGTCGGAATCGAGGTCGATCCTAAAATCAACCGAACGGTCGGTCAATAGTGTTTGCACGCCAGGCCGCCTCCCACGAAGGACGAAAGAGACACGCAATGACTGAGCCTTTGGTACTCATGAGCAACGCGGGCGCGGTGCGCACGCTGAGCCTGAACCGCCCCGCGGCGCTCAACAGCTTCACCACCGGGCTGCATGCCGAGCTGATGGCCGCCCTCGAAGCGGCGGCGAACGACGAGGGCGTGCGCTGCGTGGTGCTCACCGGCGCCGGCCGCGCCTTCTGCGCGGGGCAAGACCTGGCCGACCCGTCGGTCGCGCCCGACCACACCCCCGGTGCCGCGCCCAAGGACCTGGGCCATGTCATCTCCAGCTACTACGCCCCGCTCGTCGCGCGCCTGCGCTCGATGCCGGTGCCGGTGGTTGCCGCCGTCAACGGCGTGGCCGCCGGCGCGGGCGCCAACCTGGCGCTGTGCTGCGACCTCGTGGTGGCGGGCCGTTCGGCCAGCTTCATCCAGGCCTTCACCAAGATCGGCCTCGTGCCCGACACGGGCGGCACCTGGCTGCTGCCGCGCCTCGTCGGCTCGGCCCGCGCGCTGGGCATCGCGATGCTCGGCGACAAGCTGCCCGCCGAGGAAGCCGCGCGCATCGGCCTGATCTGGCAGTGCGTGGACGACGCGGCCCTGGCCGAAACAGCCGCCGCGCTCGCCACGAAGCTGGCGGGCATGCCCACCCGCGCCCTCGTCGCCACCCGCCAGGCCATGGCCGCCGCGCAGGACATGGACCTGGACGCCGCCCTCGCCGAAGAAGCCCGCGTCCAGCGCGACCTGGGCAACGCCGACGACTACCGCGAAGGCGTCGAGGCCTTCCGCGCCAAGCGCGCGCCCGTCTTCAAGGACCGCTGAGCATGACCGACACACAACGCACGCCGCAGCAGACGGCCGAATACGTCCGCGACGGCATGTTCGCCAACGACAACGCCACCAAGGGCCTGGGCATGCGCATCGTCGAGGTCGGCCCCGGCCAGGCCACGATCGAGATGCGCGTGCGCTCCGAAATGCTCAACGGCCATGCCACCTGCCACGGCGGCTTCATGGCCACGCTGGCCGACTCCACCTTCGCCTTCGCCTGCAACTCGTACAACGAGCTGACCGTGGCCTCGGGCTTTTCCATCGACTTCATCGCCCCGGCGCGCGAGGGCGACCTGCTCACCGCGCGCTGCCACGAAGTGTCGAAGGCCGGCCGCACCGGCGTGTACGACACCGAAATCACCAACCAGCGCGGCGAGCGCATCGCGATGTTCCGCGGCCGCTCCTACACGGCCAAGGGCCGCCCCGCCGTCGCTGCCTGAGGAGACATCCAGACCATGACAGCCAGACACCCCGCCCCCGGCGAACTCGACCCCATCGAAACCGCCAGCCGCGACGAGATCGCGGCACTGCAGCTGACCCGCCTGCGCGCCACGCTGCAGCGCGCGTACGACAACGTGCCGCACTACCGCAAGGCTTTCGACGCCAAGGGCGTGCACCCGGGCGACCTGAAGTCGCTGGCCGACCTGTCGAAGTTTCCGTTCACGGTGAAGAGCGACCTGCGCGACAACTACCCGTTCGGCATGTTCGCCGTGCCGCGCACGCAGGTGGCGCGCATCCATGCCTCGTCGGGCACCACCGGCAAGCCGACCGTGGTGGGCTACACGAAGAACGACATCGACACCTGGGCAGACCTGGTCGCGCGTTCCATCCGAGCGGCCGGCGGGCGTGCCGGCGACATGATCCACGTGTCCTACGGCTACGGCCTGTTCACCGGCGGCCTGGGCGCGCACTACGGCGCCGAGCGCGCGGGCTGCACCGTCATCCCGATGTCGGGCGGCCAGACCGAGAAGCAGGTGCAGCTCATCCAGGACTTCAAGCCCGACATCATCATGGTCACGCCCAGCTACATGCAGGTGATCATCGAGCAGTTCGAGCGCCAGGGCCTCGACGCGAAAGACAGCTCGCTCAAGATCGGCATCTTCGGCGCCGAGCCGTGGACCGAAGCCATGCGCCGCGACATCGAGGCCAAGGCCGGCATCGACGCGGTCGACATCTACGGCCTCAGTGAAGTGATGGGCCCAGGCGTTGCCAGCGAATGCGTGGAGAGCAAGGACGGCCCCGTGATCTGGGAAGACCACTTCTACCCCGAGATCATCGACCCCGAGACCGGCGAGCTGAAGGCCGACGGCGAAGAAGGCGAACTGGTCTTCACCTCGCTGAGCAAGGAGGCCATGCCCATCGTGCGCTACCGCACGCGCGACCTCACGCGGCTGCTGCCGCCCACCTCGCGCGCGTTCCGCCGCATGGGCAAGATCGTCGGGCGCAGCGACGACATGATGATCATCCGCGGCGTCAACGTCTTTCCCACGCAGGTGGAGGAGATCGTGCTCGCGCACGAGCGCCTGTCGGGCCTCTACCAGGTGCACGTGCGCCGCGACGGGCTGCTCGACGAGGTCGAGGTGCACTGCGAGCTGCAGCCGCGCACGAGCATCGACGAGAGCGAACGCAAGGCCATCGCGAGCTGGGTGCAGGACCGCGTGAAGACGCTGGTCGGCATCTCGACCACGGTGCGCGTGTTCGACCCCGACTCCATCGAACGCACGCAGACCGGCAAGGCCCGGCGCGTGTTCGACACCCGGCCGCGCTGAACGCGCGCCGCTTCAACCCTCTTTCCAAAGGACACGCACATGTACACCCAGGCAATGGACACCATGGGCAAGGACGCAGGCGACGGCAAGCAGAAGGCCGTGCGCTCCGCCGAAGAGATGCGGCTCGAGGAGCGCTTCGACGCCCACATCGACGCCGGCGACTTCATCGAGGCGAAAGACTGGATGCCCGAGCACTACCGCAAGACGCTGGTGCGGCAGATCAGCCAGCATGCGCACTCGGAAATCGTCGGCATGCTGCCCGAGGGCAACTGGATCAGCCGCGCGCCCACGCTCAAGCGCAAGGCCATCCTGCTGGCCAAGGTGCAGGACGAAGGCGGCCACGGCCTCTACCTGTATGCCGCGGCGGAGACGCTGGGCACCTCGCGCGACCAGATGTTCGACGCGCTGCACAGCGGCAAGGCCAAGTACAGCTCGATCTTCAACTACCCCACGCTCACCTGGGCCGACATGGGCACCATCGGCTGGCTGGTCGATGGCGCCGCCATCATGAACCAGGTGCCGATCTGCCGCTGCTCGTATGCGCCGTATGCGCGCGCCATGATCCGCATCTGCCGCGAGGAAAGCTTCCACCAGCGCCAGGGCTATGAAGCCCTGCTCACCATGATGACCCACGGCACCGACGCGCAGAAGGCCATGGTGCAGGACGCGGTCAACCGCTGGTGGTGGCCCTCGATCATGATGTTCGGCCCGCCGGACGACCAGTCGCCCAACAGCGCGCAGTCGATGCGCTGGGGCATCAAGCGCTTCAGCAACGACGAGCTGCGCCAGAAGTTCGTCGACGCCACGGTGGAGCAGGCGCGCATCCTCGGCGTGACCCTGCCCGACCCCGACCTGAAGTGGAACGAGGAGCGCCAGGCGCACGACTTCGGCGCCATCGACTGGAGCGAGTTCTGGCGCGTGATCGGCGGCGACGGCCCCTGCAACCGCGAGCGGCTGCAGGCCCGCGTCGACGCCTGGGAAGAAGGCGCATGGGTGCGCGAAGCCGCGATGGCCCATGCCAACAAGCAACCGATGAAGGAGGCGGCATGACCGTCGAACAGAAACAAGAATGGCCCCTGTGGGAAGTTTTCGTGCGCAGCAAGGCCGGCCTCGACCACAAGCACTGCGGCAGCCTGCACGCGGCCGATTCGAAGATGGCGATCCAGATGGCGCGCGACGTGTACACCCGCCGCCAGGAAGGCAGCAGCATCTGGGTGGTGCGCTCCGAGCAGATCGTGGCCAGCGACCCGGGCGACAAGGACATGTTCTTCGACCCGGCGGAAGACAAGGTCTACCGCCACCCGACCTTCTACGCGCTGCCCAAGTCGGTCGACCACATGTGAGCAGGGCCAGGACCATGCAAGCATCGATCGAACTGAACCGCACGCCCGCCGTGCAATACCTGCTGCGCATCGGCGACACCTGCCTCGTGCTGGCACAGCGCCTGGGCGAGTGGTGCGGCCACGCGCCCGTGCTGGAAGAAGACATCGCGATGGCCAACATCGCGCTCGACCTCGTCGGCCAGGCCCGGGCGCTGCTCACCCACGCCGGCAAGCTGGAAGGCGCCGGCCGCGAGCATGACGAAGACCAGCTCGCCTACCTGCGCGAGGAGCGCGACTACTTCAACCTCACCATCGCCGAGCTGCCGCGCGGCGACTTCGCCTTTGCCGTGGTGCGCAACACCATGGTGTCGACGCTGCTCAAGCTGCTGTGGCAGCGCCTGGCCGCATCGAGCGACGCCGAGGTGGCCGCCATCGCCGGCAAGGCGGTGAAGGAAGCGCGTTACCACCAACAGCACTCGGGCGACTGGGTCGTGCGCCTGGGCGACGGCACGGAAGAATCGCGCCACCGCACGGAGAAAGCGCTGAAGCAGCTCTGGCTCTACGTGCCCGAGCTGTTCGAGAGCGACGCCGTGGATGCCGAAGCCAGCGCCAGCGGCCTCGGCCCGGCCTGGAGCGAACTGCGCGAGCCCTGGCTCGCCGACATGCAACAGGTGCTGGATGCCGCCGGCCTCGCCATGCCCAAGGAAGCCGCCTTCCGCAGTACCGGCAAGCACGGTGTGCACAGCGAGCACATGGGCTACATCCTGGCCGAGATGCAGCACCTGCAGCGCAGCTTCCCCGGAGGCGTGTGGTGATGAACGCGCTGGCGTCGCGCGTCGATGCGGCGTGGGCCGTGCTCCACACGGTGCCCGACCCCGAGGTGCCGGCCGTGTCGGTCTGCGACCTGGGCATCGTGCGCGAGGTGATCGCGCACGAAGACGGCCTGGAGATCGTGCTCACGCCCACCTACTCCGGCTGCCCCGCCACCGAAGCCATCGAGCACGACGTGCTGGCCGCCGTCGAGCAGGCCGGCCTGGGCCGCGCACGCGCCACGCTGCGCCGCGCGCCCGCATGGACGAGCGACTGGATCAGCGAGGAAGGCCGCGCCAAGCTCAAGGCCTACGGCATCGCGCCACCCGCCCACCTCACCCCGGAAACCGCGGCCAACACCGCCATGCCGATCAAGCTCTTCGGCCGCATCGCCGGCGAGCGCATCGCCTGCCCGCGCTGCGCGAGCGAGCGCACCGAGCGCCTCTCCGCATTCGGCTCCACCGCCTGCAAGGCCCTGTACCGCTGCATGGCGTGCAAGGAGCCGTTCGAACACTTCAAGCCGATCTAGAAAAGCAACCCCGCGATGAGCACCCTCTTCCATCCCCTGCGCGTGAAGGCCATCGAGCCCGATACGGCCGAGGCCGTCATCGTGTCCTTCGAAGTCCCCACCGACCTGCAGGAAGTGTTCGGCTTCACGCAAGGCCAGTACCTCACGCTTCGCAAGGACATCGACGGCCAGGACCTGCGCCGCTCCTATTCGATCTGCGCCGGCCTCGACGACGGCGAGCTGCGCGTCGGCGTGCGCAAGGTGCGCGGCGGCGTGTTCTCCAACTGGATCAACGCCAGCCTGCAGCCCGGCGACACCCTGCAGGTGATGGCGCCGCAGGGCCGCTTCTTCGTGCCCATCGAGCCGGCCTCGGCGCGGCACCACGTCGGCATCGCGGGCGGCAGCGGCATCACGCCGATCCTGTCGATCATGAAGACGGTGCTGGCGCGCGAGCCCGCGAGCCGCTTCACGCTGATCTACGGCAACCGCCAGCTGCAGTCCACGATGTTCAAGGAAGAAATCGAGGACCTGAAGAACCGCTACATGACCCGGCTGGTGCTGCAGCACGTGTTCTCCGACGAGCACACCGATTCGCCCCTGGGCTTCGGCGTGATGAACCGCGAGAAGATCGGCGAATTCCTGCACAGCGTGGTGCCTGCAGCGCAGATCGACCATGTGTACGTGTGCGGCCCGTTCCAGATGAACGACGAGGCGGAGGCCGCGCTGCTCGCGGCCGGCGTGCCCGAGGAACGCATCCACATCGAGCGCTTCGGCGTGGCGCTGCCCTCGGCCACGCAGGTGGGCGCGGTGGTGCACGAGGCCCAGCCGGGCGACGCCAAGCAGTCGCGCATCACCATCGTGCGCGACGGCCTGCAGCGCGAGATCACCTTCACCGAAGGCCAGCCCAGCATCCTCGACGCGGCTTCGGCGGCGGGGCTGGAAGTGCCGTTCTCCTGCACGTCGGGCGTGTGCGGCACATGCCGCGCCAAGCTGGTGGACGGGGAAGTCCGAATGGAGCGCAACTTCGCTCTCGACAAGAATGAGGTGGCCGCGGGTTTCGTGCTGACCTGCCAGGCGCACCCCCTCACCGAATGCGTCACGCTCTCCTTCGACGAGCGGTGATAGATACTTCAGTCCTCAACAATTTTTCAACCCGGAGACAAGTCCAAATGAAATTCTTCAAGCCCCTGCTGATCGCAGCGCTGTGCGCCACCGCCGCCGCCTCGTGGGCCGACGTCAATGTCGGCGTCACCATCTCGGCCACCGGCCCGGCAGCATCGCTGGGCATCCCCGAGAAGAACACCATCTCGCTGATGCCCAAGACGATCGGCGGGCAGAAGATCAACTACATCGTGCTGGACGACGCCTCCGACACCACCGCGGCCGTCAACAACACGCGCAAGCTCATCGCCGAGAACAAGGTCGACGTGATCCTGGGCTCGACCACCACGCCGGCCTCGCTCGCCATGATCGACGTGGCCAGCGAAGCGCAGACGCCGATGATCTCGGTGGCCGCGTCGGCGCGCATCATCGAGCCGATGGACGCCAAGAAGAAGTGGGTGTTCAAGACGCCGCAGAACGACATCATGATGTCCCTGGCCATCGCCGAGCACATGGCCGCCAACGGCGTGAAGACCGTCGCCTTCATCGGCTTCTCCGACGCCTACGGCGAAGGCTGGTCGCAGGAATTCGCCAAGGCCGCCGACCTGAAGAAGATCAAGGTCGTGGCCAACGAGCGCTATGCCCGCACCGACACCTCGGTGACCGGCCAGGCCCTGAAGATCATGGCCGCCAAGCCCGACGCGGTGCTGGTGGCCGGCTCCGGCACGCCGGCCGCGCTGCCGCAGAAGACGCTGAAGGAACGCGGCTACGGCGGCAAGATGTACCAGACCCACGGCGTGGCCAACGCCGACTTCCTGCGCGTGGGCGGCAAGGACGTGGAAGGCACCTTCCTGCCCGCCGGCCCGGTGCTGGTGGCCGACCAGCTGCCGGCCAGCAACCCGGTGAAGAAGTCCGCGCTCGCCTATGTGGCTGCGTATGAAGCCGCCTACGGCAAGGGCTCGGTCTCGACCTTCGGCGCGCACGCCTGGGACGCCGGCCTGCTGATGAGCTCGGCCGTGCCGGCCGCGCTGAAGAAGGCGCAGCCCGGCACGCCCGAATTCCGTGCGGCGCTGCGCGACGCGCTGGAGCAGACCAAGGATGTGTCCGGCGCGCACGGCGTGTTCAACATGACCGCGCAGGACCACCTGGGCCTGGACCAGCGTGCGCGCGTGATGGTGAAGATCGAGAACGGCGCCTGGAAGTATCAACCCTGATCCTGGGCTCACCCCCAGGCTCCGCGCACTTCGTGTCGCTTCTCCCACCCCCTGCCGGGGGCAACACCTGAGGCCCGGCAAAGCCGGTTCCTCGGTGTTCCTGAACTGAGTCACGGGCGACGCCCGAAGGTTGTTTTATGGATTTGCAGATTGCCCTGTTGCTGGGGCAGGACGGCATCGTGAACGGCGCGGTCTACGGACTGATGGCGCTCGCGCTGGTGCTGGTGTTTTCGGTCACGCGCGTGATCTTCATCCCGCAGGGCGAGTTCGTCGCCTTCGGTGCGCTCTCCATGGCCGCGCTGCAGGGCGGCCGCGCGCCTTCCACGCTGTGGCTGCTGCTGGCGCTGGCGGTGATCGTGCTGGTGGTGGAAGCATGGCGCTGGAAGCGCGGTGCCGTCGTCGACTGGCGCTCGGCGCTGACCTGGTGCGTGGGCTTCCCGGCCGTGGCCGCCGTGCTGATACTGGGCCTGAAGCCCACGTCGCTCGCGATGCAGTCGCTCGCCACGCTGGTGCTGATCGCGCCGCTGGGCCCGCTGCTCTACCGCGTCGCCTATCGCCCGCTGGCCGACGCCAGCGTGCTGATGCTGCTGATCGTCTCGGTGGCGCTGCACGGCGTGCTGGTCGGCCTGGGGCTCTTCTTCTTCGGTGCCGAGGGTTCGCGCACCAGCGCGTTCTCCGAGGCGCGCTTCGACCTCGGCGGCATTCCGGTCAACGGACAGTCGCTGGTGGTGGTCGGCGTCACGCTGGTGCTGGTGATCGCCATGTTCTGGTTCTTCGGCCGCTCGATGATCGGCAAGGCGCTGCGCGCCACCGCCATCAACCGCGTGGGCGCACGGCTGTCGGGCATTCCCACCGAACTGTCGGGCGACCTGAGCTTCGCGCTGGCCGCCGTCATCGGCGCCATCTCGGGGCTGTTGATCGCGCCCATCACCACGGTCTACTACGACACCGGCTTCCTGATCGGCCTGAAGGGCTTCGTGGCCGCCATCGTCGGCGGGCTCGCGAGCTATCCGCTGGCGCTCGCGGGCGCGCTGCTGGTCGGCCTGCTCGAAGCCTTCTCTTCCTTCTGGGCCAGCGCATACAAGGAAGTGCTGGTCTTCACCCTGATCATTCCGGTGCTGCTGTGGCGCTCGCTCAACAGCCATCATGTGGAGGACGAGGAATGAACCCGTCTCCGTCGACCACCGCTTCCACCGCCGCGAACGCGGCGCCCGAGGGCCGCCCGCTGGTGACGCCGCGCGTGCTCACGCTGGTCTTCATCGTCGCGCTCGCGCTGGCCTGGGGCTGGCTGCCCGAGTTCACCGTCTCGGTGCTCAGCAACATCGGCCTCTACGCCCTGGTGGCGGTGGGCCTGGTGCTGCTGACCGGGGTGGGCGGCATGACCTCCTTCGGCCAGGCTGCCTTCGTCGGCATGGGCGCGTATGCCACGGCCTGGATCTGCACTTCGCCCACGGCCGCCGGCTGGCTCGGCGGCCTCGCGGGCTCGGCGCTGGTGCCCTGGCTCGGCCTGCTGCTGGGGCTGGTGCTGACCTTCGCGCTGGCCTGGGCCCTCGGCGCAGTCACGCTCAAGCTTTCGGGCCACTACCTGCCGCTGTGCACCATCGCCTGGGGCCTGAGCCTGTACTTCCTGCTCGGCAACATGGAATTCCTCGGCGGCCAGACCGGCATCACCGGCGTTCCGCCGCTGGTGGTGGCGGGCGTCTCCTTCGCCACGCCGCGCATGCTGGGCGTGGTGATCTGGGCCGTGCTGCTGCTCGCGCTGTGGGCCATGCACAACCTGCTCGACTCGCGCGAGGGCCGCGCCATCCGCGCGCTCAAGGGCGGCCGGCTGATGGCCGAGTCGATGGGCGTGGACACCGCGCGCCACCGCATCAAGCTGTTCGTGCTGGCGGCCCTGCTCGCGGCCATCTCGGGCTGGCTCTATGCGCACATGCAGCGCTTCGTGAACCCCACGCCTTTCAACCTCAACATCGGCATCGAGATGCTGTTCATGGCGGTGGTGGGCGGCGCGGGCCACCTGTGGGGCGCGGTGCTCGGCGCCACGCTGATCACGCTGCTCAAGGAGAAGCTGCAGGACGTGCTGCCCGCGCTGCTGGGCACCAGCGGCAACTTCGAGGTGGTGGTGTTCGGCCTCTTGATGCTGTTCGTGCTGCAGCGCTTTGCCGACGGCCTGTGGCCCACGCTGGCGCGGCTGTCGCGCCGCTGGGTGCGCGAAGTGCCGCGCGCCGCCGGCGCCGGTCCCGCCGCGTCGACGATGGAACCGCTCGCGCAGCGCGCGGTGCCCGCCGCCGGCACCCTGCTGCTGCAGGCCGACGGCGTGAGCAAGCGCTTCGGCGGCCTGGTGGCCAACAACGACATCTCGATGACGCTGAAGGCCGGCGAGGTGCATGCGCTGATCGGCCCCAACGGCGCCGGCAAGAGCACCTTCTTCAACATGATCTCGGGCGTGGACGACCCGACCACGGGCGAAGTGCGCCTGGTGGGCCAGCCGATGTCGGGCAAGCCTTCGCGCGCCTTTGCCGCGCTGGGCCTGGGCCGCACCTTCCAGCACGTGCGCCTGCTGGGGCAGCGCAGCGTGGCCGAGAACGTCGCGCTCGGCGCCCACCTGCGTGCGAAGCGCGGCTGGCTCGCGGCCATGCTGCGCCTGGACCGCGCCGAAGAAGCCGCGCTGATGGCCGAAGCCCGCAAGCACATCGACCGATGCGGCCTCGGCGCGCATGCCGAGACCCCCGCCGCATCGCTCTCCCTCGGCCAGCAGCGCGTGGTCGAAATTGCCCGCGCGCTCGCCGCCCAGCCTTCGGTGCTGCTGCTCGACGAACCCGCCGCCGGCCTACGCCACCTGGAAAAGCGCGCGCTCTCCGAGCTGCTGAGCCAGCTGCGCGCCGAAGGCCTCGGCATCCTGGTGGTGGAGCATGACATGGAGTTCGTGATGAACCTGGCCGACCGCATCACGGTGCTCGAGTTCGGCACCGTCATCGCCACCGGCACGCCCGCCGAAGTGCAGGCCAACCCGCGCGTGCTCGAAGCCTACCTGGGCGGCGCCGACGACGAATTGCTGGAAGACGCACGATGAGCCATCCCATTCTTCAACTGGAAGACTTCTGCGTCGCCTACCGCACCGTGGAAGCGGTGCACGGCGTGCGCCTGCAGGTGAACGAAGGCGAGATCGTCACGGTGATCGGCCCCAACGGCGCCGGCAAGACCACGCTGCTGTGCGCGGCCATGGGGCTGCTGCAATCGACCGGCCAGCTGATGCTGGACGGCGAGCGCATCGCGCGCCCCGGCGTCGAGACCATGGTGGCGCGCGGCGTGGCGTTGGTGCCCGAGCGGCGCGAGCTGTTCGGAGAGATGTCGGTCGAAGACAACCTGCTGCTCGGCGGCTTCTACCAGTGGCGCAAGGGCAAGCGCGACCAGCGCGCGCGCATGGACGAGATCTTCGAGATCTTCCCGCGCCTGAAGGAACGCCGCCCTCAGATGGCCTCCACGCTCTCGGGCGGCGAACGCCAGATGCTGGCCATCGGCCGCGCGCTGATGGCGCGCCCGCGCCTGCTGATGCTCGACGAGCCCTCGCTGGGCTTGGCGCCGCTGGTGGTGCGCGAAGTGCTGCGCGTGGTGTCGCAGTTGCGGAGCCACGGGGTGTCGGTGCTGCTGGTGGAGCAGAACGCACGCGCCGCGCTGCAGGTGGCCGACCGCGCCTATGTGCTGGAGATGGGCGCCGTGGCGCTCGAAGGCAAGGCGCGCGACCTGCTGCATGACCAGCGGATCATTGATACCTACCTGGGTATCGGCAAGAAGGATTGAACGGTTTTTCTTCCTCCCCTACCGGGGGAGGGTTGGGGTG